>JAYSZD010000065.1:0-2277 GCA_043738185.1 Hymenobacter sp.
GGCTCGATGTTGGTCACCTTGATGCCCAGCGGCCCCACCTGCTGGCTCAGGCTTTCGCCAATGGCTTCGAGGGCAAACTTGCTGGCGTTGTAAATACCCACGCCGGGGAAGGTTTTCAGGCCGCCGATGCTCGTGATGTTGAGAATGTGGCCCGCCCGACGCTCGCGCAGGTGTGGCAGCACGGCCCGCAGCACGTGCAGCACGCCAAACACGTTCACGTCGAACTGCCGCTGCACTTCTTCGGCCGGCACTTCTTCGATGCTGCCCATCGAGCCATAGCCAGCGTTGTTCACCACCACATCGAGATGGTCAAAATGAGTAATGGCGGCGGCCACGGCGGTTTTCACCTGCGCCTCGTTGGTCACGTCGCATACCACGCCGAAGGTGCGGCCGGTTTCTTTGGCAGTGAATTCCTCGGCCTGTTCGGGCTTGCGGAAGGTGGCAGCCACGCGGCCGCCCTGCTCCAGCACATACGTAGCCAGGGCTTCGCCGAAGCCGGACGAAGCGCCGGTAATAAACCAGGTTTGGGGAGTGGAATCAGGCATAAAAATCAGATTAGGAAATGGTAGGTGCTAAGACGTCTTGCAGCGGCGAATTGTTTGCAGGCACAGCCGAAACGCACGCTAGCAAGGCCGTTGCCGTACCTTTACGCCTCTGCAAATTCCACCCCGTACCCGCGGCCTGCCCCATTGCCGATGAAAAATCTTTTCTCGCTTCTCTTCTGCTTATTTGGCCTCACGGCGCAGGCGCAGGTCACGTTCAAAATCACCGCCGTACCAGCCAACACCCCGGCCAATGCGACGATTTACATGGCGGGCACTTTCAACAACTGGAACCCGGCCAGCGCTGCGCACCCGCTCACCCGCAACACCGATGGCAGCTACGAAATCACGCTGCCCACGGGCACAGGCACGATTAAGTACAAGTTCACCCGCGGCGCATGGGCATCGGTTGAAACGACGGCTGCCAACGGCCAGGTGCCCGACCGGGCGTACACCTTTGGCAGCAGCACCGGGCCAGTACTGCACCAGATACTAAACTGGGAAGATTTGGCCGGCGGAACTCCAGGCGGGGGCCAGTCCACGGCGGCAGCCAATGTGAGCGTTATTTCCACCTCGTTTGAACTGCCGCAGCTGCGGCGCACCCGGCGCGTGTGGCTGTACCTGCCGCCGGGCTATGCCACCAGCGGCCGCCGCTACCCCGTGCTGTACATGCAGGACGGCCAAAACGTGTTCGACAGCCGCACCGCCTTTGCCGGCGAATGGGGCGTTGATGAAGCCCTGAACCTGCTCAATACCAACGGCCAAGACACTGCGGGCTGCATTGTGGTGGCGGTGGATAACGGCGGCGCCAGCCGCCTCGACGAGTACTCGCCTTGGAACAACCCACAGAACGGCGGCGGCCAAGGCGACCTGTACCTCGATTTCCTGGTTGAAACCCTCAAGCCCTACATCGACACCAACTACCGCACCCTGGCCAGCCGCGAGAATACCGGCATTGCCGGCTCCAGCATGGGCGCCCTCATCGCGACGTACGCGGCCCTGCGCCATCCCACGGTTTTTGGCAAAGTGGGCGCATTTTCGCCGGCTTACTGGTTTGCGGCCCAGCCACTATTTGCCTACGCACATCAGCACCCGGCCAACCCCAACACCCGGTTTTATTTCGTGAGCGGCACCACTGAAAGCGCCACCATGGTGCCCTACATGGTCGCCATGCGCGATTCGCTGCTGCGCGGCGGCGTCCCGGCCATCAACCTGAGCTTCAACCCGCGCACCGATGGCCAGCACGCCGAATGGTTCTGGCAGCGCGAATTTCCGGCGGCTTACACTTGGCTATTCGCACCCGCCACCGTTACGCCGGTCCACCAAAGCCAGCGGCTGCAAGCCAACGCGTACCCCAATCCTGCCACCCAGGAATTGCGCATAGCCCTGCCTGCTTCCCTCACCGACGGCCGGCTCGAAATCACCGATGCCCGCGGCCGCACAGTGCTGCGAACCGCCGTGCGCAACGGCGACGTCGTGAACCTGCGCGGCCTGGCAGCGGGCCTTTATATGTCGCGGATAACGGCCGGCGGCGAGGTAAGGGTGGTGAAATTCGCAAAAGAATAACCCCAGACCGGGATATAGCCGGGCCGCAACCCAACTTCCCGCTGTACCTTTGCCTGGCAAAAGGCCCCAAACCCCAACCCCTTTTGCTATGGCGGATTCCGCAACCCCCAAAATTGCCTTCGAGGCCCTGACTTACGACGACGTACTGCTGCTGCCAGCGTACTCCGAA
>JAYSZD010000066.1:0-15862 GCA_043738185.1 Hymenobacter sp.
TTTTCCTCGGCGGTGAGCGGCACGGGGCGCACCTGGTCCCAGTAGGCCGAGTCGCGCTCGTTCACGCCTTTTTCCACCAGCTGCACCTGGCCGCGCGGCATCTGGGCGAAGGGGTCGGTTTTGAGGGAGTCGCGCTGGGCCTTTTTCACCTGCTTGCGCACCTGGGCGCTGAGGCCGCGCAGGTCGGGCTTGCGCTTGCGGATTTGGGCGGCGGTTTCCTGGCCCAGGGGGGCGTCGTCTTTGGCGTCGGCCACCACGGGCGGCGCGGTGCGGGCGGCGGGCGGCGTGGGGTAGGTGGGCACCACGTTGGCGTAGTTCGAAAGCATGGCCGTGATATAGCCCGAGCCTTTGAACCCCATACCCGACAGGTCGGCCCGGATTTGCTGCGACTGAATGAGCCACACGTTGGGGTTGCCGGGGGCCGGCGCGTACTGCTGGGCAATGTGCAGGGCGTCGACGTAGTCAATCTGGGCGTCTTTGTCGAGGTTCAAATCGACAGAATGGATGCGCCAGGAGTTGTCCACGATGTAGATAAAGCCCGTGAAAACGGGGTCGGTGCGGCGGCGCGGCGTCACCCGGATTTTGTGCACCACTTCGCCGCCCTGCGGCGTGCTACCCACCAGCTCGTACTTGTAGAAGAGCATGGCATTGGTGGCGATGGGCGACACGAAGCCGCGCTCCGAGAAGCCCGGCTTTATCAGGTTTTCGTAGAAGCCCAGGTTGCGCGCCGCGCTGGCCCGGTTAAAGCTGATGCCCCGCGAGTCGCCGCTCACCCGGCTCGAAATCATGCGTTCTTTCACCACGTTGGGCTGGGCGAAGCTGATGTCGGAAAGACTTTCGGAAAGGTAAAAAATGCCTTTTTTGATGTCCGGGCCGAGCTTGAACAATCCCATTATTTTCTCCGGCGTGTCGTTGATGCGGCCCAGGCTTTTGATGTAGACGCGGGCCCGGTAGGCAGCCACTTCGCGCCGGTGGTAGGCGCGCCACTGCTGGGCCTGCTGGATGATGGCGTGGGCCGGGTCGCGGTCGGAGGACTTCACCAGCACCTCGCCCAGGTTGTAGGACTCCGGCTGGAGCGTCACGTTCACCGCCACTGCGGTATCGCCGTCCTGCACGCGCACCGGCTGAGTAAGCGGCCGGTAGCCCACGTACTGAAACACCAGGTCGTACTGCCCCGCCGGCAGCCGCAGCTGAAACTCGCCCTGCTCGTTCGAGCCCGTGCTGGTGGCCGAGCCCCGCACCGCCACGTTGGCAAACGCCAGGCCCTGCTGGTTGGCGCCGCTCACCGTGCCTTTTATAACCCCGGCAAGGCCAGCGAATGGCAACCAAATCAATAACAGTAGAAAAGCGGGCAGACGAAGCAAGGAGAACAACATAATGCAGAAAAATAACGCGGCCAAGGTACGGCCGCCTCGCAACTGATGCTGCCCAGGGCCCAACGGTTGCTTATGGTTTTGAATAGTGGGCCAGGGAGTTTGCTTTGCTTTTTCACAACAAAGCCACGCCATCGTGCTCCCGCAAACGGCTACGCCACGAATTCTTCGGCAGGCATCAGGGCAGCGGCGCGGGCATCCACGCGGGCAGTGTACCAGGCATTCAGGCCCACGCCCAGCACCACCAGGGCCATGCCGCCGTAGGCCAGGGGGCCGAAGATTTCGCCAAAGAATACGTAGCCCAGGCCCAGCGCGTAGAACAGCCCCAGGTAGTTGAGCGGTGCCACCCGGCTCAGGCGTTCGAGCTGGTAGGCGCGGGTCATGCTTACTTGGGCACCCTGCGTAAATGCGCCGCAAAGCAGCAGCCAGAACCAGTCGAAACCCTGCGGCGGCTGCCACTGAAAAAGGCAGCCCAGCGCCGCCAGCGGCAACGAAATCAAGGGGAAATAAAATACAATCACCAGCGGGTGCTCGCGCCCGCGCAGCTTGCGAATGGCGTTGTAGCTCAGGCCCGAAAGCAGCGCGCCCAGCACGCCCACCCCCAAAAACGCCAAGTCCGTCGCGCCGGAGCCGGCCGCAGTGCTCACCGGTCCGCCTTGCTGCACCAGCACCACCCCGCCAAAGCTCAGGGCGAAAAACAGCCACTGCCAGCCACGCACCGGCTCGCGCACCAGCCAGATGCCCATCACGGCCGTGAAAATCGGAGCCAGGTATTGCGCGGTCACGGCCGTGGCCAGCGGCAGGTTTTGCAAGGCCAGAAAGTAGCAGACCAGCGCCACCGCGCCCGTGCTGCCGCGGCTCACGAGCAGGCGGTAATTATGGCCGAAGGGCGCCACGCCCAGCCGCCGCAACGCCACGTAACTGGCCCCAATGGAAAAGATGGACCGGAAGAAAATGACTTCCAGGGCGGGCAGGTGGTGCAGCTGCTTCACACAGGCATTCATGCCCGCGAAGAGCATCGTACTCAGCAACATCTGGCGAATGCCAGGAGATATTTCCAGTTTCAAACCGCGGGTAGGGTCGGTGCCCAGGTGTTAATTGCGCAACTATGCGCCCGGTTGGGTAACGAAGTGCCGAACGCATTGTTCAGAGTTACCTGCCCTTTTCACGCCGAATTCTATGTTCAAAACCGACAAAACGCCCAAGCAGTACACGCCCGGCGAAGCCCTGCAAAAGATTGCCGCGTTCTGCGCCTACCAGGAGCGCACCCAGAAAGAAGTGGAGCAAAAGCTGCGCTCCTACGGCCTGGACGAGGACGACGCTGGTGAAATCATCATCCGCCTAAGCCGGGAAAAGCTGCTCGACGAAGAGCGGTTTGCCCAGGCCTTCGTGCGCGGGCACTACCGCCACAAAAAGTGGGGCCGGCGCCGCATTTTGCAGGAGCTCAAGTACAAAGGTCTCAGCGAGTACTGCATCAAATCGGGCATGAAGGAGATTGACGGCGAGGAATATTACCAAAACCTCGTGGAGGTGATGGAAAAAAAGGACCGCCAGGAAAAGGAAAAGAACCCGCGCGTGCGCCGCATGAAAATCTCCCAGTACCTCACCGGCAAAGGCTACGAGCAGGACCTGATAAAAATGGCGCTCGACGACCTGGGCAAAGAGCCGTAGGAACGCGCCTTGGCGCGTTCGGGCGCAAGGGCGCGTTCGGGCGCAAGGGCGCGTTCGGACTTCTTGGCGTGTTCGGGTGCCAGGGCCGTATGGTTCGCGAAAACCGTTCAACGATTGAACGCGCCAAGGCACGTTCCTACATCTTGGGACGTGCTTTCGGCAATTGCATTTGCTGGCCCAGGATGACGCGGCGGCCGGTGAGGGTGCGCAGCATGGGCACGAGAATCTGTTCGGCGTTGCGCTGGGTAGCGGCCAGGATGCCGGACTGGAGCGCGGCGTTGCGCACCTGCGCTTCGGCGTATTTGTAGCCCTCGTCTACGAGTTCGGCATCCTGAAAAAAGCCATTTTCGGTGCTGAAAACCCGGCTTTGATTGTGGTTCACCTGGAAACTGCACAGCTCGGGCGCGGGTAAGGACACGCGCACCACGGAGTCGCCTTCCAGCACCACGTCCTGCGGCTTTAGCTTGCGCAAATCGATGCAACCCACGGCTTCGCCCGCTACCACCAGCGCTACTTTCGACTCGGGCAGAAACCGGTAGGTGCGGCGCTTGTACTCCACCACGTCCTTGAAGCGGTAGCGCACCAGCTCCAGCCGGCCCAGGGCTTCCACCTGCGTCAGCACCGTGTTGTGGGTCACGGTCACCTGCGGGCGGGTGTCCGTCATCGCGTTCAGGTCGCCGAGCGCGGGGCTCACTTTGCGCCACAGAAACCAGCCCAGCCCCACCAAAAATAATAACGGAAGCAGGCGGCGAAACAGGCGGACAAGGTTCATAGGCTCTACAATACGGCGGCGGCGGCGCGGTGTTCGGCGGCGTGGGCAGCTAGCTTTGCGGTTGATGCGCGTGGTTTTCCTTTTTCGTTCGCTGGCCCGGCGTCTGTGGCCGCACCACCGGGCCGGGCTGCTGGGCCTGTGGGTGCTGGTGCAGCTGGTGTACCTGCGGCAGTTTCATGGTCCCCAATTCGCCAACGACAGCGCCCGCTACCTCGAATACGCTGCCAATATTGCCGAGCGTGGCTACTTCGAGCCCGGCCACAACCTGCGCTATGTGCTCTACCCGCTGTTCCAGAGCCTGTGGCTGAAGCTCGGCCTGGGCTGGTGGGGCATCGTAGCGGGCCAGATGACGGTTTCGGCCCTGGCCACGCGGGCCATCTACCGGGGTACCCGCCGCCTGGCGCTGGGCCGTAGCGAAGCCGCGGCCGTAGCGACGCTGCTCTTCATCGCCTGGCCCGACATTCAGCGGTTCAACGTTTTTCTGCTGACCGAGTCCTTGTTTATCAGCCTGGTGGCGCTCTCGTTCGGGGCCTTCACCCGCGTGCGCCACGGCCGGCGCCAGGACTGGGCCCTGCTCCTACTAGCCCTCCTGCTCACGGCGCTGGCCCGGCCCAACGGCTTCATGGTGGGGCTAGCGGCGGGGCTGGCCGGGCGCGATGTGCTGCGGCGCCGGCGCGACCCACGGCCCTGGCGCGCCGCGCTGCTGCTGCTAGTGCTGCTGGCGCCCGTGCTCTGGCAGGCGCTCAACCACCAGCTCGCCACCTACTATTTGATGGACACATACGAGCGGGGCGAGCTGATATTCCGCTCCCAACTGTGGGCCGTGCACCAAGTTGAACCGCTGAATATGCCGCCGCCCGGCACCGGCCCGGCCGCGCGGGTGCTCTATTTTGCCTTCCACAACCCGATTTATCTGGGCCGGCTGATGCTGGGCAAGCTCTTCGTTTTCCTCAGCTACCTCAAGCCGCATTATTCGCTGGCGCACCGCGTGGTGGGCGTGGCGGTGCTGTGGCCGGCCTATTGGCTGGCGGTGCGGGCCACCGGGCGCCCGGCCATCTGGCGGCCGGCGCGGGTATTCCTAACTACCATCGTTCTGCTGCAAACGGCCATCGTCATGCTCACCGTCGACGATTGGGACGTACGGTTTCTGGCGCCGGTTTTGTCGGTGATATTCGTGTTGGCTTCTTTGGAAATAGCCCGTCTCGCCAAACCCCGACTCTAACGCCCGAACCGCTCGTGCCAGCCCGCCCAGGCTTGCAGGCCCCCGGTATGAATGGCCACCACGGTACTGCCCCGCCGGAAGTAGCCTCGCGCTATCAAATCGAGCACGCCAAACAGCAGCTTGCCGGTATAAATCGGGTCGAGCCGCACGCCGTGCCGCGCCTCAAACTGCCGAATAAATGCCAGCAGCGGAGCCGAATATTTCGCATAGCCCCCAAAATGATAGTCGGTTTGCAGCGAATAATCAGCGAACGTCCGGTCCTGAGCCTGCCGGGTCAGCGCGTCAATTTCGGCGCGCAGGAAGGCACCGTTTTTCAGGCCGGCCACGCCCACGGCCTGCTCCTGGCCGGCCAGGCCGGTGAGTAGGCCGGCCAGCGTGCCGCCCGTGCCCACGGCCACCGCCACGGCATCGAATGCGGTGTGCGCCCGCAGCTCGGTCAGCAGCTCGGCGCAGCCGGGCAGGGCCAGGGCGTTGGTGCCGCCTTCGGGTAGCACGTAGGCCGGACCGAACCGGGCCAGCTGCCCGGCGATGAAGTCGGGGTCGGCGCGGCAGCGGTAGGCGGTGCGGTCTAGATAGTGCAGGGCCATGCCGTCGGCGGCGGCCTGGGTTAGCGTGGGGTTGAGCGGGGCCACGTCGTCGCCCCGTATCAGCCCGATGGTTTTTAAGCCGAACAGCCGGCCGGCCGTAGCCACGGCAGCCACGTGGTTGGAGTAGGCACCTCCAAACGTGAGCAGGGTGTGGTGGCCTTGCTGCCGGGCGGCGGCCAGGTTGAATTTAAGCTTGCGGGCCTTGTTGCCGGGCAGGTCCGGGTGGGCCAGGTCGTCGCGCCACAGCAGCAGCCGCACGCCCTGTTTCACGGCGGCGGGCTCGTCTAGCTCCTGCAAAAACTCAGTGGCAACCGACATGCTCAGCAGGGCGCGCCGGGTTAGGCTACGGCCGTTACCGGCGCGTCGGCCACCGGCTTGCGGCGCACGGCGTACACGCCTGCGCCCACCAGCACCAGCAGCAAGGCAATGCTGGCGGCCAGCGAAACCCCGTTGCCCAGCGCGTACGCTTTGGGCTCAAACCGGAACTCGATGGTGTGCGAGCCAGCCGGCACCGACAGGGCCCGCAGCACGTAGTTGGCCCGGATGTGCGGCACCGCCTTGCCATCAATAAAGGCCTGCCAGCCATCGGCATAGTAGATTTCCGAGAACACCACCAAGCCGGACTGGGGGGCGGTGTAGCGGTACTTGAGCTCGTCGGGCGTGTAGCCGACCAGCCGGATGGTGGCGCCGGTTACGTCGTAGCTGGCCGTTTTTTGGCCGGCAAACTTGCTGGCATCCACGACGGCTTCGGTGGCGGGATTGAGCGTGCTGAGGGCCGCCATTTCCTCGTCGGGGCTGCTCACGGTTTTCACCTCGCGCACAAACCAGGCGTTGCCCAGCGCGCCGGGGTTGCGCTGCACCGGCTGCTTGGGGTCGCCGGTGATGATATAGCGCGTGTTCAGCATGTTGAGCACCTGCTGGTTGTTGGTGGAAATCTGGCGCTCGATGAGGTCCTGGTAGCGACGCAGCTTGGCGCCGTGGTAGCCGCCGATGCTCTTGTGGAAGTACGAAGTCTGCGCTTCGTTGAACGGGTTCTGCACGTTGAGCACGCGGTAGCTCAGGTCGGGGTCGCGCAGAATGAGCTGGTCGGCGGGCGAAGGCTGGAAGGTTTGGGCAATGGTTTCGCTCTGGAATTTATCGTTGCCGAGGTAGCGCTTGTCCACACCCCACAAATCAATCAGCACCAAAAACACCATGAGCGCCGCCGCGGGCACCATGTTTAAACGGCCCTTGAGGTAGAAATACAGCACCCCCAGCGCCGCGCCGATGAACAGCAGCCCGCGCCACACGTCGCCGCGCAGCAGGTCGGCCCGGTCGGCGCGCAGGGCCCCGAGCAGTTCCGGCGTGAAGCCTTGCTTGGTCAGCTCTCCATCGATGGGAGCCGCGAAATCGAAGCTGAAGCTGGCCAGCCACGCCAGTACGCAAATACCGGCCGCGATGGCGCCCGCGTACAGGACTTTAGGCAGCAGCGCGGCGGCATCGGCCGAAATGGGGGTTTTGGCGGCGCCAGCGGCTTTGGCCAGGGCGGGGTGCTGCTGGGCGTCGGTCAGGACTACAGGAACCATCTCGCGAGGCCGCAGCACCCGGCTGAGCGCCAGCGCGCCCAGAATGGGCATGGCCAACTGTGCGATAACCAGCGCCATACTCACCGCCCGGAATTTATTGTAGCCCGGCAGTAGGTCGAACACCAGGTAGTTGAACGTCTCAAAGTTCTTGCCCCAGGCCAACAGAATAGACAGAACAGTGCCGGCCAGCAGCCAGTAGCGCGTCCGCTTATCCACCACAAACAAGCCCAGAATAAAGAGGAAGCACACCACCGCGCCCATGTAAACCGGCCCGGCCGTGTAGCTCTGCTGGCCCCAATAGGTAGGCATGCCGGCCAGGTATTCCTGTGGCAGGCCCGCCTTGGCGAGGTTAGAATCGGTGCCGAGCGGCATGGCGCTGGCACCGCCGTAGAAGTTGGGAATGAGCAGCGTTATGGTTTCGCCCACGCCGTAGCTGTACTGGAAAGCGTAGTCGCGGTCGACGCCCGTGCTCTCGTCGGCGGCGCTGGCGGCGGGGGCCTGGCCGGGGCCCGGTATCGTTAGCTCGGTACGGCCCCGGTTGCTGTACTTGCTGTATTCGAGGGTGGTGTAGAGGCGGCCGAAGCTGACGCCCACGGCCAGCGCGGCACCCAGCCCCAGCAGCGCCGTGCGTTGCAGAAACGCGGGCAATCGCCCGGCCCGAATGGCCGCCACCAGCTCGATAATGCCAAAAATGGCCACCAGCAGCAGCAGATAATAGGTAATCTGGAGGTGGTTGGCACGCACGTTGAGGGTGAGGCCCACGGCAAACAGCGCGGCCCCCAGCCACTTATCGCGGCGGTAGGCCACCAGCACCCCGCCCAGCACCAGCGGCGCGTAGGCCAGGGCAATGCTCTTGGTATTATGCCCGGCGGCCAAAATGGCGATGTTGTAGCTCGAAAAGCCCAGCGCCACGGCGCCCGCCACGGCCACCAGCGGCCGCACGCCCAGCGCCACCAGCAGAATGTAGCCGCAGAGCAGCGCCAGAAACAGGTTGGCCACCACGGCGGGCAGGCCCAGGGTCATGATGCTTTGCAGGTACCCCGACCAGTCGCCCGGAAAGTGCAGACTGATGAGGTAAGTGGGCATGCCCGAAAACATGGAATTCGTCCACAGCGCTTCCCGACCCATAGCCTTGGCGTACTCCTGCGCCTCGTGAGCGCCGCCCTGAAACTGGGTTATATCGTGCTGCGTCAGGCTCTTGCCCTCGAACATGATGGGCGAGAAATACAGACACGCCAGCACCACGAAAAACAGAACCGCCAGCGCGTGCGGCAAAGCCCGCTGCCACCACGGCGCAGACGAAACAGGAGAAGCAGAAGTAACAGCAGCCATCAGGGCAATTTTGGAGGAACACAAAAACGTGCCCGAAGGTACAGTAGAACCGTGCGAAGGCTCAACTTACCGCTTCGCCATTTTCTCCTTGCTGATAGTAGAGGCCCGAGCTGAACTGTCCGGCCTATCAACGCTGACCACTCACTGTCCCACTGCTCACCCCTGAACTTCGCATTACTTTACTTCCTCAAAATCAACATATTCCCCGCCTTTAAAACCGGCAGGTCGCTCAGGTTCGGGCACAACCGGGGGCACGTAGTCTACTCGAACTTCGCCCGGTGTGGGTGGTGGGCCCGGGCGCGACTGCGGGGGCACCACAAAGCCGCCGTTGCGCATTTGCTTGCGCACAAAGCCCGCCAGCACCAGCCGCAGCACGATGGGCAGCAGGTAGCGTAGCGCAAAAATTACCAGAATTAAGATGAGCCAGAAACGCATAGTTATAGAACGGTAAATGCTGCCGCAAGGTACAAACCACTCCGGCGGCCGCTCAAAAACCGCGCCCGCCCACGCAGGGCAAAACTTTTCCGGGAGGGCGGTTGCGCGGCTTCCGGCGCGGTGCCTATCTTTGCAGTCCCTTCCGAAAGTGTTGGCGGGGAAAAAGCCTCTTTAGCTCAGCTGGTAGAGCAGCTCATTCGTAATGAGCAGGTCGTTGGTTCGAGTCCAATAAGAGGCTCTTTAGCAAAACCCGAAAACATCCTTACTGCTGGGCAGGGGCATGTTTTCGGGTTTTTGCGTTTCGGGGCCTTCGCATCCAATGCGCCTATTCCGATTTAAACGCGCAATGCGTTTACCGCAGCTTCTTGTTGATGTTGATGAGCAGAAAACCTGACTACCAGTGGCTCTGCACCTAACCGCAAAGGCCAGGTATTGCCCCCACCAAAACGAAGAAATGGGCAGCACGCCGCCCCGCCGGTTACCTCCTTCGTTTCGTGCCCGTCCAGTCAAGCCCCGACTGGCTTGCTCCTGCCATTGCTGCCGGCTGCCGGGGCTGCCAATTAAGCGTCGCGGCTTCTTATTGCCTATTAACGCCAAACAAAAAGGTCCCGCATCAATGATGCAGGACCTTTTTTTACCATACGTAGCAGCGCCTTACTTCACGTTCAGCAGCAGGCCGAGGTAGGCGAGGCGGCCAATTTGCGGGCCTCCGATGATTTGGACGTTGTTGGCATCAAACAGGTTCGATACGCCGGCCTGGAAGGTGGTGGCCAGCTTGGGCAGCGTGTAGCCCAGGTAGGCATCGGTGGTGCTGTAGGTCCGAATCTGACCAGTAGCGAAGGGCATTTCCTGGCGGTGGCCTTCCACCCAGCGGTAATTAACCGAGTAGGTGAGGTTGCTTAGCACGGTGCCGCTGGCCAACAGGTTGAATTTGTGTTTGGGTGTATTAAAGAAGGTAAAAAACCCTTCGGGCAGGTTGCTTTTGTCCAGCACGTTGAGCGAGTAGTTACCGCCCAGATTCAGGCTTCTGTTCATGTAGTAGGTGAGGCCGAGGGTGGCGCCCTGGGTGCGCACTTCCTGGCTGTTGTTGGTAGCCGCGTAGATAATGCGCGCCGGGGAGGCGCTGGGGTTGGTGAAGCCCGAAGCCAAGCCGCTGTTCAGCTGCAGGAACGTGGGGCGGGTGCCGTCCGTGTTGCCAACGAAAATACGGCCGCCGATGAAGTCGTTGTAGCGGCTCACAAAGTAGCTGGCATCCACATACACATTCGGGATGATGGCACCTTTGTAACCAATCTCGGCCGTACTGACGCGTTCGAGCTTGAGCTTGTCAATGGACATCTCAAAGTCGGCCAGTGGCGCGCCGGGCGTGTAGCCCTGGCCTTGAGAATCGGTGAAGTTATAGCCCTGGAAGCCGTTGCCCACGTTGCCCAGCAAGATGAAGGTGCCCACGTCGGAGCGGAAATACTGGTCGGTTTGGGTGGGGCTGCGGAAAGCCTGGCTGAAGCTGGCCCGGAAGTTATGCTGCTTGTTCGTACCCAGCGAGTACACAGCCGCGGCCCGGGGCGAAAACGAGGGCGAGAAATTTTTGAAGTCATCGACCCGGCCGGCCAGGGCCAGCTTCAGGCGCTCGTTGAGCAGGGTTTGCGTGAGCTGGCCATAAACGCCGTATTCGTAGTTTCGGAGGCGCTCGCCTTCGGTATCTGAAAACAGCTTACCGCCGGAACCCAAGCGGTACTGGCGGTAGGCAGCGCCCACAATCAGGTTGGTACCAGCATCGCCGAGCTTAAAGCTGCGCTGGGCACTGATGTCGTTCAGGAAGGAGTTGAAGTTCTGCTGCGCGCCGCGGCCGGGCTGGTCGTCGTTAGCAATTTTATCGCGCAAGGTGGTGAAACGGGCATCCGTGCTTTGCAGCTGGGTGCCATTGGCCGCCAATTGAGCGGTGGCCTGCGCCTGCTCGGGGCTCTGGTTGGCCGCCCGTGCCTGGTTGTAGGCCTGATTGTAGACCAGGAAGTACTGCTGGCGGTACGTCAGGCTACCGCCTTCGGTGGGCGAATTCTGCAGCAGGCTGCTCAGCTGAGTCAGCTCGTAGCTACTGCCGGTAAAGTCCTCGGTAGAATACGCCCGGATAAAGCCCTTGGCACTTTTCAACTCGGCACGGTACTGATTGGTGCCCAATCCTTTGATACGAAACCGGCTCAGGTTCTGGTAGGTAGAAGTGCCCACGCCACGCTTGGCCTCAACGGTGAGCTTGAGGTCGTCTTTCAGCAGGTACGACACCGCGCCCTGCAAGCGGTAGGAGCGGGTTTTTTCGTCGCCCTGAATCAGCTCCTGCTCCGTGAAACCGGGCATATACACAGTTTTGCCGTACAGCTCGGGGTTCACCGTAAAGCCGGGCTGGTTTTGAAAGGGCGAGTACAGGTTGCTAATTTCGCCGTAGCGATTCACGGCGTCGTAGCCCAGCGTCGAGCCGGCCGGGTTCACCGAGCCCGAATTGGCATCGAAGTTGTTGGCAACCCAGTCGGTAGCCCGGAAGCCACTGGCGTTCAGCTTAAAAGCAAACCGCTCACCCACCTTTTTGGCGTAGCGCAGCTGGCCGTCGAGCAGGCTGCGCTCGCCGCCGCGCAGGCGCACGCTCAGGCCGTCGTACACAAAGGCATCTTTGGAGTTGAACAGCACCACCCCACTCAGGGCGTTAGAGCCGTAGAGAGCCGAGGCCGGACCATGAATGATTTCAATGCTCTCCATATCCAACTCGGGAATGCCCACCAGGTTGCCGGGGCTTAGGTTGAGCGAAGGCAAAGCCGTGTCCATGTAATCCACGAGCTGAATCACCCGCTCCGATTTGGCCGTGTTGAAGCCGCGGGTGCTGATGCTGGTGAAGAGCATAGAGGCCGAGTTCACGTCCACGCCAGGTAGCATGCCCAGGCCGGCCAGCACTTCGGGCGTGCTCATGCGCTCGAGCTGCCGCCCCGATATTTTGTCGATGGTAACGGGGGCCCGCAGAATGTTTTCCTCGATGCGCGAGGCCGACACGACCGTTTCGTTCAGTAGCGTGGCACTGGGTAGCAGCTGAACAATAAACGCCGTGGGCTGCGTGAGCTGCAGCACCTGGGTTTCATAACCCACATAGGACACCACCAGCTCCACTGTACCCTCGGCAAAGGAAGGATTCAGGCTGAACTCGCCCAGCTGATTGGTGGCGGTGCCAACATAGGTACCCCGAATAAAAACGGTGGCACCGGGCAGCGTTTCGCCTTCCTTAGTTTGCACAATACCTCGAATCGAGTTTTCCGCGGGGTCAGTAGCCAGACGCAGCACCTTGCGTTTAGCCTCCAAACGCCGGACCGCATTTCTCTTAGCAGTCGGTTTTTGAGGATTTTCAGCAGTAGCTGGGGTGGCATTAGCCGGATAAACGTACAGCAATGTTACAAGCATTGCCGAATAAACGTGTTGCATCGAAAGAATCAGAAATAAAACATTTACAAGAAGACCTCAAAGCTACTGTTTCAGCCTGCGATTCCATTCGTGTTTTCTTTCAATGGTACTTATTACTTGTTAAATTGACCGAAAAGCCCGGTCAATAGTCTAAGCCGAAACCGTTATTAAGGCAGCAGCATAAAAGCAAAATAACTGAATAACCAACTTATTTCCCGCTTTCGACTCATTGTTATTCTAGCCCCAATTCGCGCAACCGGCCCGGTTTCAGCCTTGCTTTAAACCAGTTTGGCAGCGAAGGCAGCACGTTCTACGGCGCGGGCGCCCCAGCTCTCTCTTACTAGTGCGAAACAGTGCTTCCACCGCAATTAAGTACCCGTTTCACTACCAAGCTGTTTGGGGAGAACCTACGCTTCGGCCGCAGCCACCACAGCGTTGAAGGAAGCCACCACGCTTACCACCTCCGCCAAAAACTCCGGCTCGGCTTCAATGTGGTTGCCGACCACCACCACGTCGGCCCCGGCCGCGAGGGCGGCGCGCACCTTGGCTTGGGTATTGAGCCCGCCCCCTACGATAAGAGGCGTATCTACCGTTTCCCGCACGGCCGCAATCATGGCGGCCGACACTGGGTTTTGGGCACCGCTGCCGCCGTCGAGGTACATCAGCTGCAAGCCCAGCTGCTCGCCGGCCAGGGCCGTACAGGCCGCAATGCCGGGCTTGTCGTGCGGCAGCGGCACGGTGCCGCTCATATACGAGGCCGTCGTGGCCCGCCCCGAATCGACCAGCATGTAGCCGGTGGACAACAGCTGCAGGCCGCTGGCCCGCAGGCGGGGCGCGGCCACAACGTGCTGGCCAATCAAAAAATCGGGGTTGCGGCCCGAAATCAGCGACAGCAGCAGCACGCCATCGGCAGGCCCGTCGAGGTGCAGACTATGGCTGGGAAATAGCAGCACGGGCACCGCGGAATGCGCCTTTATCAACGAGATAAGGGCAGCCTGATGCGAACTAAGCACCAGGCTGCCCCCCACGAAAAAGTAATCGACCGGATGCGCCTGAGCCAGACGCAGCAAGGTTAACAAGCTGGTTTCGTCTAAATTATCCGGGTCAAGCAGCACGGCCAGTGCTTTGCGGCCTTGTTGCTGCCGCGCCCGGAGCGTGTCATATAGCAGAAGTGTGGGTGGACGCATCCAGGAAGTCGGGAGAAGCGGACGATACGACGGGCGCAAACCCGGTTTCAGCGGGGGCGACAGCCGGGGAATCCGAAAGGTCGGGATTTTTGTCGGCCGGGAAAAACTCACTCACTTTTTTTGTCACCAGCGCCAGCACTACGGCAGCCGCCTGGGCTACGATAATCTTGCCGGTATCCGACTTCAAAAAGCTTTGCAAAACCTGCCCCGCGAAGCTTGGGCGGGCAGCGGCAGCGTGTTCCGGTGTCTCATCGAGCCCGTCAAAATCGTGCGAGGTGGACAGGCGACGGCTGTCATCGTAAGGCAAATCCTTGAACGGGTCGTCCTCAAAGTCTTCAGGGTTGAAGGCCGGAGGCACCAGTGCCCGGCCAGCGGCGACAGGGGGCATCTGTGACGCGGCCGTGGAGCCGAATTCCAGGTCGTCGGACTCAGAATCCTGCCCGGCGCGACGCTCCTGGTCCTCATTGGCCATAAATGCCTGCGCGGAATTGGCAGCAGACTTATGGAAAGGGACGCTTTTGTAGCGCTTGCCATTGCCAGCGGTATAATACTCGGCACCGAAACCGTTGTCGTTTTCAAACTGTTCGTCCGCGTTGTCGTCTCCGGCTTCCCGGTCTTTGTTGCTCTTGTTGCCCTCGCTCGCGTTGTGCTTCTTTTTCTTCTTTTTGCCGGAGCTAAACGCTTTGGTAATCAGCCAGACGCCGCCAGCCAGCCCGGCCCCAACCAGGGCCACTTTGCCAACAATCATCGACTTTTCTTTGATGTCATCGACATCGCCGCGCAGTGCCCGCTCGTATTCGAGCTTTTTGCGTTCCAAAAATTCTTTTTCCTCGTCGAACAGGGGGTTTTGCAGGTCACTCATGGCAGGCTAGGCTTGGCGTTTGTCAGATTTATAGATGGTGTCCTTGAGGGCTTTGTTGGCAAGGCCCTGGAAAGCGGCTTTATCAACGCCTACCAGCACCAATACCAGCAGTAGCAGGTAGAAGCCGGCCACAATGCCAAAGCCCCAGAAAGGACTTTCAAGAGCCGAATTAAGGGCCAATCCCGCAAACACACTGAGAAAGATGACAAACATCAGGGCCAGAATTCCGAGGGCGGCCCCGTGAATGGTACTCACCATGATGCCCGACACCTTTTGCTGAAGCTCCAGGCGCACTAAGTCAATGCGGGTGTCGAGATAGCCGGTCAGGTTGCCAATCAGGCTGTCGTTACGGGGTGTTTTGGAAGTATCGTCGTCGAGAATCATGCGGCGCGAAATAGTGTGGCAAGAAGAAAAGAGGGATTATTTCCAGCCCGGAAGCTGCCCGAAAACAGCAGTGGACTGAGCCGGTTCTACGGAAAATATTAAGGTGTGGCTGACTTTTGTGCGGTCCTTTGTGTTTGGTGCCCAGCGTGAGTCAAAATCATTATCAAGTCCTCGGAGTCGCTACCACTGCCCCGGCCGCCGAAATAAAGCGGGCCTACCGGCAGCTGGTGGTGCGCTACCACCCCGACAAGCACGGCGGCGACGTGCGCTACGAAGAGCAGTTTAAAGCCGTGGCCGTGGCCTATCGCGTGCTGGGCGACCCCGGCCGCCGCGCCACCTACGATTTCCAGCTCACCCAGGCTGCCCGCCGCGCCGAGGACGTGCGGCGCCAGCAGCAGCAGCGCCCCGCCACCCAGCACGTGTACGGCGTGCCCATGCCGCCGCCCGCGCCCCTGCGCACGCGCCCACCCGCCGGCAGCCGCGAGCGGCACTACCAAACCATTCCGCGCCGGCGCGCCGGGTTCAACCGCCGCGACTGGGCCCTGACCCTGATGTTCTTGCTGGGCATCGTACTGTTTGCGGTGGCCGTGAAGGTGACCATGGACCGCGTAACGGCCAGCAGCAACTACGAGGACGGCCTGCGCGCGTACGGACAGCGGCAGCTGGCAGCAGCCTACAGCTTCATGGACGAAACCCTGCACTTCCGGCCCGACTACGCGCCCGCCCTACGCCGCCGCGCCGAGCTGGAGCTGCTCGTGAACCGGGACCCGCGGGCCGCCCGCGCCGATTTTCAGGCGGCCCTGCTCCAGCCCCAGCCCCGCCCCATTGCCGCCGACCTGCTGTACCGCCTGGCCCGCTGCGAAACCGACCTGGGCCTGCCCGCCGCCGCCGAGCTTAGCTTCAACCGCGCCCTGGCCCTCGACAGTACCCTGAGCGCCGCCTACCTCGCCCGGGGCCAGGCCCGCCTGCTCGACCTCAACCAACCCGAAAAAGGACTGGCCGACATTGACTACGGCCTGGCCCAGCGCCGCCGGGCC
>JAYSZD010000067.1:0-5589 GCA_043738185.1 Hymenobacter sp.
GCGATGGCGCTGCCCCCGCAAATAGCGGTACCACACGAAATCAGGTGGGTTACCGCCCGGGAAATACCCAGCCAGCGCCCCGCGAAATAGCCCAAAATCAGTATTCCGAAGATGGAAACGACCGTAAAAAGTACGCCTTCCCGGCCCGCCTGCACGGCCGCGTGGGCATTCATGCCAAAGCCCAGCCCCACCACCGAATACTGAAGCAGCCTGGCCGTGGCCTGCTTGGTTTGAGCGGCAAACGGATTGCCGAGCGTTTGGGCCAACAGCAGGCCGAGCGCCAGCGCGATGGGTGGCGATGCCCATGGCGTGAGACAGTAAATGAGCAACAGTCCGAAAACCACCTGCCGCAATGTCACCGTCCGCCCCAATACCAATCGGGGCGAATGAAAATGCCGCCGAAATCCGGTGGGCTCCACACGAGTCGGGCCGGCAGCGGCTTCTTCCCGCAAGGGCTTACCGACCGCCGACGGTTGGTTGCCAGAACCTAAGGACTTGGGGAAACTGGAAACGAGTAGCGCCATTAAACAGCCTTAAATAAGGCTGCAAATTTAAGCTGCCACGCATGCCCATGGTAATACAAAAATGTAATTCCGAATTACCTATGGTTATGCAAGAGATTTAACCTGGCTCTGCGCGAAGCTCAGAAACCGTTGGGCTGGCCGCGTCAATGGTTGCCCCTGCACCCAAACCGATTCGAACTGCCGGAGCAGGTACAGGCCTTCGATGGGCACGATTTCCAAGAGCCCACCGGCCAACTCCCGGCCCAAAGCCCGGCGCGACACCACGCCCAACGCTTCCGGCGCAGCTTCGAGATACGTCTTGATGGCTTCGGTGTTATCGAAGTAAAAGGCCACCGGCAGGTTGCTAAGCTTGATTTTGAGGGCCCGCAAAGCAAATTCCAGCACCTCCAGCGTGCCCGAGCCCCGCTCACGCAGCACCAGCGGATGGGCCAACGCCGCGGCCAGCGGCAGGGGAAGGCGCGGTGGGCCAGCGGCCGTGGCCCCGCGCACGGCCACCAGCTCATCGTTCAGCAGCAGCTCGTAGTGCAGGTCGCGGCTTTTGGAGCGGCCTTCCACAAAGCCCAAATCCAGCTCGCCGCGCAGCAGGGCCTCGGCAATATGTTCGGAATTGGCATTGAGCAGGGTGAGCTGGACTTTGGGGTAGCGTGCCTGAAAGGCGGGCAACAAGCCGGGCAGCACGTATTGGGCCAGCGTGGTGCTGGCGCCCAGGCGCAGGCGGCCGGCGGCCTCCTCGGGGTCGCGCAGGGCGTAGAGCTGGTCTTCCAGCTGCTGGTGCGCGGCGGCCACGGTTTCGGCGTGGGCCAGCAGCAACCGGCCCGCTTCGGTGAGGGCCACGCGGTTGCCGCGCCGCTCCAGCAGCCGCTGCTCGTAGTGCCGTTCCAACTCGTGAATGTGCTTGGTAACGGCCGGCTGCGTAATAAACAGGCCCTGGGCAGCTTTGGTAAAGCTCAGATGCTGTGCTACGGCCTGAAACACGCGAAGGCGAAAATCGGACATGGTGCCAAAGAAAAGGCCTGGCGCGCTCCCGCCCCGACTGCGCCGTGCGAGCCCGCCCGCTGGCCGGAGCTAGTGGTTGGGCAGGTGGCGGTTGAAGTGGTTTTCCAGCACTTCGTTGATTTTGGCCTCGGTGAGCGGCTTATTCAGGAAACCAGCAATGTTGAGCTTTTGTACGCGGTCCACATCCTGCGGGTGCAGGGAAGTGGTGAGCATCACGATAATAATGGCGTTTTTCTGGAGGTAAGGCAATTTTTTGTAGGCCTCCAGAAAAGCAAAGCCGTCCATAACGGGCATTTTCACGTCCAGCAGAATCAGGGCCGGACACTCCTCGGTGGCTTCGCGGCAGTGCACATGCAGCAGGTCGAGCGCCTCCTGACCATTGAGGGCTACCAGCAACCTGTCGGTCACGGCCAGGCGCTTGAGCAGCAGCTGGTTGAGGTAGTTGGTGGTTTGGTCGTCATCGACCAGCAGGGCACAGGTAAGTTTTTGCATGAAATATCGAACCGCTGCTGGCTACTTCCCGGAACAGCGAATAATAAGGCGCGGGCTATTGAGCAAAATATACGCAAAACGTGGAGCCAACGCCAACTTCAGAACGTACTTCGATACGTCCGCCCGCGTTTTCCATCATCTTCTTCACCATGTAAAGTCCAATTCCTGAGCCTTCTACGTGGTCGTGAAACCGCTGAAACATGCCGAACAGCTTTTGCTCGCTGGCCGGGTCGAGACCCAGCCCGTTGTCGGCCACTTCCAGCACCGCAAACCCCGGCTCCGTCTGGGCCCGCACCCGTATGTGCGGCACGCGGGCCGGGTCGCGGTATTTCAGGGCATTGCTGAGTAGGTTGAAGACCACCGAGCGTAGGTTTTTTTCCGAAAACAAGACGGTCGGTACCGCGCTAACGTCCACCTCCACCAGCGCACCCGACGCCTGAATGAGCGGCTCTAAATCGAGGCGCACGTCTCGGATAACGGACTTCAAATCAACAAACTGCGTCGGAATACCATGCTCCTTCTGCAGCTTCGACACGTCCGTGAGCTGCTCAATGGTGCGCCGGAAGCGGTTGATGGAGTCCTGCATCAGGTGTAGCAGGGGCTGCACGGGCTCGGTGTGCACGGTGGCGGGCGGCAGCTCCACCAGCAGCGCGTGCAGCAGGCCCTCAATGTTGCTGATGGGTGCTTTGAGGTCGTGCGAGGCCGTATAGATGAAGTTATCCAGGTCCACGTTCACACGGGTGAGCTGCTCGTTGTTGTCACGCAGCTGGCGCTGGCCCAGGTCGATGCGCTCCAAGGCCTGCTTGTGCTCGTGAATGTCGGTGTAAGTGCCAATCCACTGAATCACTTCGCCCTGCTCGTTGCGCGAAGCCTGCGCCCGGCCCAGCATCCAGCGGTAGTCCCCGCCGGCGTTGCGAATGCGGCATTCGACCTCGTAGGGCTGGCCGGTTTGCAGGCTGTGCTGCCAGCGCGCCAGCGTAGGTGCGGCGTCGTCGGGGTGCAGCCGCTCGCGCCAGGAGCGGCCCGAGGCGTTGCCCTGGTTTTGGGCTTGCCCGATGTAGTCGTACCAGCGCCGGTTGCGGTAGGTGTGCTCGCCCAGCGCGTTGGTAGTCCAGGCAATCTGGGAGATGCCTTCCAGCATGCGGCCGGCCTCAGCGGCAGCGCGCTCGCCCACCAGGCGGGCGGCTTCTTCGCTCTTCAGCTCTTCGTTCTTACGGTCAAGCAAGGCATTTTGCTCGGCTACCTGCGCGCGAATGGCCGTGATTTCGCGCTGCGCCGACAAATCGGTCACAATCACGGCCAGGGCCGGAGCGTCGTTGAATTGTAGCACGTTCATCGACACCGAAAACGGTACCAGCGCGCCGGTTTTGGTCTGCAAAGGCAGCTCACCTTTGCTCTTGCCATCCCAGCCCCGCCGCACGAGGCTGGCCCAGTAATTTTTGCTCGTTGGGGGCACAAAATCGTCGAACGCGCTGCCCATCACCTCGGCCAGGGGCCAGCCCAGCAGGTCGGCCATACAGGCATTGCAGTACATCACGGTGGCGTCCTCGGTGAGAAGCAAGGCGCCTTCACTCATTTGCTCAATCAGGGTGCGGTAGCCTTGGTCGGCACCTTGTAGAGTGTAAATGCGCGGCCCCTCGGGGCTTTGCACCGCCAGCGCATCCACCGCTCCGGTACGGATGGCGTGAATTAGCTCCTGCGCCTCTTCGAGTTGGTAGCGCAGCTCCTCGTTTTCGCGCGCCAGCTCATCTGCCGCAGGCCGGGTAGCACTCATCAGGAACTGGCCG
Source organism: Hymenobacter sp. (assembly GCA_043738185.1). GTDB lineage: Bacteria > Bacteroidota > Bacteroidia > Cytophagales > Hymenobacteraceae > Hymenobacter. The sequence continues at coordinate 3,800 of JAYSZD010000067.1, forward strand.
GGGTTACGCCCAGTGCTTTCAGCACCCGCTCGCGGTTCGAGAAGTCGCCCACCAGGCGGCGTACCAGACCCGGCCGCCGCTTGATGAGCGTGGGCACGCCAATCAAATCCATTTCCTGGGCCAGTTCGGGCTGCTGGTACACGTCCACAATCAGCAGCTCGTAGCGCCCTTTCAGGTGCTCCTCGCAAATGTCCTTGATGTTGCGCACGGCGCGCGTCGAGTTGGGCGTGGCGCCCGTGATGTAAAGGTGAAGCAGGTATTCGGGGCCCGTGGGCCCCTCCGGAAATTCCACCGGGTCCAGGAATGGGTCCATAGGCCGGATTAGTTATGAGTGAGGGGACGCACGTCCAGGCCCACCAGCACCCGCTCCTCGTTCGAGAGGTCGCCAATGATTTTACGAATGGGCTCGGGCACCTTACGCACCAGCGTTGGAATGGCCAGAATCTGGTCGCCTTCGGCCAGCATAGGATTCACCAGCAGGTCGATTACTTCGATTTTGTAGCGGCCTTTGAGGTGCTGCTCGCAGTGCTTTTTCAGGTTGGCCAGGGCCGTTACTGATTTGGGCGTTTGGCCGGCTACGTACAGGCGCAGCTCCCAGGTTTCTTCGTCGTTTTCTTCAGCCATGGAAAGGGTGGGCAAATGCCAAGGGCAACTCTGCTATACGGACTACTATTTTTTTTCGCCGGATGCGACCGCATCGCGGTGAGGGGGGTTGGCCGCGCCAATGCGCTGGTTGCCTCTCGCCAGGGTTTGCTGACGGTTTTGGGCGTCGGTATTGATTTGCCGCAGCTCCTCCTCCACCGACTCAAACTCGGTGCGCAGGTTGGCAATATTGGCTTCGAGCACGCGGCGGCGGCGCTCCAGCTCGCGGTCGCGGCGGTCGGTTTCCTGCTGGGTGGCCAAAGCCTGGGCCTGCTCCTGCAACTGCTGGGTGAGGCGGCTGGCCCCGGTCACGATTCCGATGGGCCCCACCACCACGTCGAGCAGCTCCACGCCGTGTTCGGTCACCACAAATTCGCGCACTTGGTTGGAATGCGCCATGCCGCGCGATTTCAGGATGCTCAGGCCGCGGTTGCGCTCACCAATCCCTTCCAGGTCGCGCACGCTAATCCAGGTATCGACCAAAGATGATACGCCCTCGTCGGTCATTTCCTGCTGCTGCCCGCGCCCGCTTACCAGGGCCGTAAACAGCGCCGTGATGCCGCTCACCTTCAAAAAGTCGATGAGGCGGGTGAGCATGCTGCGCACCTCGGCCGTATTGCCCACGGAAACGAGGTTGGTAATGGGGTCGACGACGATGGCATCGGGCCGGAACTCCTTCACCAGCCGGTGCAGCGTGACGAGGTGCTGCTCCAGACCGTTGATGGTGGGACGCGACGCTTCGATGCGCAGCAGCCCCGAGGCCACGTGGGCGGCCAGGTCGATGCCGACCGATTTCATGTTGCGCAACAGCTGCTGCGGCGATTCTTCGAAGGCAAACAACAGGCACCGTTGGCCCTGCTGACAGACTTTGTTGGCAAAGGCGGCAGCCAGGGTGGTTTTGGCGGTGCCGGCCGTGCCGGTTATCAGCACGCTGCTGCCCTGGTAGAAGCCGCGCCGGCCAAACATCTCGTCCAGCGCTGGCACGCCGGAGGACATAATATTCTCCGAAACCGGATGGTCGAGCTGCAGCGAAGTCACGGGCAGCACCGAAATGCCATCCTGCGTGATGAGGTAGGGGTATTCGTTGGTGCCGTGGGTGCTGCCGCGGTACTTCACGATGCGCAGGCGCCGGGTGGTAATCTGGTCAA
>JAYSZD010000068.1:0-15842 GCA_043738185.1 Hymenobacter sp.
GTCATGTGTGGGGGTTTGGTACTCGAATAGTTCGGGTTGGGGCTGGGGCCAACAACGAGGGGCCGCGCAGCAAAAGGGGACGCCTCGTGCGGAAGCACAGGCGGGCATGGCCACGCCGGACGGTGCCGGACGTGGGCGGGGTTGGCGGCTCGTCGGAGGCCGTCAGATTCCCTAAATGAAGAGAAGTTGGGGTGAGGTGCGCTTACTTGCGGAGGCAGCCGAGGCGCGTGGCTTTGCCCGACGCAGCCGGGCAGCGGGCTGCTCCGACGGCGGCCCTGGTTTCAACAAAGGTACAACACAGCATCCCACCATGGAGATTATAGAGCGGACCCAAGTATTCAACGGTCATTACAAAGTCAACCAGCTAATCGTTCAGGACGGCGATACGCAGCTCCGGCGCGAGCAGTTTGCCCCCGGCAAGGCCGTGGCCGCGCTGGTCTACGACACGGCCCGGCAGGTGTACGTCCTCGCCCGCCAGTTCCGCATCGGCCCCGAAGCCGAAATTCTGGAAATAGCCGCCGGCATGGTAGACGGCGCCGAAGCCCCCGAAACCGCCGTGCGACGCGAGATTCACGAGGAGCTGGGCTACGAAGTGGACCGGCTGGAGGAAATCGTGTGCATATGGCCCTCGCCGGGCACCAGCTCGGAGGAAATTACGGTGTATTACGCCGAGGTGAGCCACAAAACCGGAGATGGCGGCGGGCTGGCCGAGGAAAACGAGCACATCGAAATGGTGGAGCTGAGCTGGGAAGCACTGCTGGCCGAGCCGTTGCGGGATGCCAAAACGGTGTTGGCTGTGCAGTGGGTACGGCTGCGGGGTTGAAGCGTGACTATGGACGCCACGTTAGCGCTTTCGCATGGAAATCCGCACCTGAATCTTCAACCTTGAGTGGCAACCTGGTAGTAGCAGCTACTCCGGTTGCGACTGCCTCGTGAGTATTTCTGATTTACTGCAGGCTGTTGGGTAACAGGTGGCGTGGGCACTTATCAACTGGTTGAAAACAGTATTGGATGTAATAGGCAGCACGGGTAGTGAGTGCTTACATCGGGTCTGCTTGTTCCCAACGGCTATCTTGCGGGGCCGAATCGAAGGAACAGCAGCTGTAAATTGAAACAGCTTTTTTCTGGCTTCAAGCATGTAATTAAGCAAAAGTCAACCCGATGCCCAATCCAACAGGAGTGTTAATTTCCATCGTTAGCCCCGTATATAAAGCTGAAAATTTACTCAACGAGCTAGTGCGCCGGCTTCAACTTAGTTTGGAAACCATCACACCTGACTATGAAATAATTCTGGTGGATGACCGGGGGCCGGATAATTCCTGGCAGCTTATCGCCGCTCATGCCCGGCGCGACCCGCGGGTGCGGGGGGTGCGCTTATCACGCAACTTTGGGCAGCACAAAGCCATTACGGCGGGCCTTGAGCAAGCCAGAGGCGAATGGATAGTGGTGATGGATTGCGACCTGCAGGACCAGCCCGAAGAAATTCCCAGGCTATACCACTACGCAAAAACGGAGGCCTACGACCTGGTGTTTGCCCGGCGGGTAGAACGGCGGGACTCGTGGCTCAAGCGGGCGAGCTCCCGCTGGTTCTACCGCGCCCTATCGTACCTGACGGAAACCAAGCAGGACCCCGCCATCGCCAATTTCGGCATTTACCACCGCAAGGTGATAGCTGCCGTGCTGGCCATGCGCGAAAGCATCCGCTACTTTCCCACGATGGTGCGCTGGGTGGGATTTCGGGTGGGTGGGTTGGCAGTGGACCATGCGGAGCGCCCCGAAGGCAGTAGCAGCTACAATTTGCGGGGCCTGCTCAATTTAGCGCTGGACATTATTCTGGCCTATTCCGATAAACCTCTGCGCCTGACCATAAAGCTGGGACTGGGTATCTCGGCGTGCGCCTTCCTGCTGGTCCTCGTCACCTTGATTCGCTACCTGCTGGGCCACGATTGGCAGCCCGGTTACGCCAGTCTGGTCATCTCCATCTGGTTTTTTGCCGGTTTGATTTTGTCGGTCCTCGGCATGGTGGGCCTCTACATCGGCAGAACCTTTGAACAGGTGAAAAATCGTCCTATCTACCTGGTCGATATTCGTACCGATACCGATACTGCCACCGCTTCATGACGGATGCTTCCCCACTTCAGCACCTTGCCTGGGACAGTGATTTTCTGGGTTTCCCGGTGGCCCGGCTCGCTGCGGGAGGGTTGGGCCCCTCAGCCATCGCGGCAGCCGTGGCCGAAGCACGTGCGGCCGGCTACCGTCTGCTCTACGCCATTGTCCTGCCCACCGATACGGCCGGGGGAGAAGCCCTGCTTAGGGCCGGTGCCGGGCTGGCTGACCGCAAAGTAACCTATGCCATGGCACTAACGGCAGCGGATGCGGTGTCCATCAGCCCCGCCGTTAGCGATGCAACGGGGTACTCAACGCAGTTAGAGTCGTTGGCGTGGCAGAGCGGGGAATACTCCCGCTTCCGGCTCGATACGCGCTTCCGCCCCGGCGCTTTTCAGGACTTGTACAGCCAATGGTTGCGCAACTCCCTTTCTGGAAGCCTGGCCCGCCGGGTGCTGGTGTGGCGCAGTGCGCAAGGCCCGGAAGCTGGCTTGCTCACGCTGGGCGAGAAAAACGGACGGGCCGATATTGGCTTGCTGGCCGTGGACGCGGCCGCGCGGGGCCAGCGCGGGGGCCAGCAGCTGGTAGCGGCGGCCCGCGCGCTGGCAGTGGCCTGGGGCTACGCTACGTTGCAGGTTGTGACGCAGGGCGACAACGGGGCGGCCTGCCGCTTTTATGAAAAATGTGGCTTCCTCCCCGAGCATGAAGAGCATATCTACCACTTGTGGTTAAATTAGAAAACGCTGTAAGAAGCGCCTACGGCCCCATCTTTGCGGCCGCTAACCGAGACATCCATGCTACCCGCCATCCCCTTCAACAAGCCCTACCTATCGGGGGCCGAAATCCAGTACATCGAAGAAGCCGTGCGCTCGGGCAAGATTTCGGGCGACGGCATCTTCACCAAGCGCTGCCACCAGTTTTTTGAGCAGCAGCTGGGGGTTCACAAAGCCCTCCTTACCACCAGCTGCACCGATGCGCTGGAAATGGCGGCCCTTCTGCTCGATGTGCAGCCGGGTGACGAGGTGATTGTGCCTTCCTACACGTTTGTGAGCACTCCAAACGCCTTCGTGCTGCGGGGAGCCAAGATTGTGTTTGCCGACAGTACCGCGGAAAACCCTAACCTCGACGCGGCGTCACTTGAAGGCCTCGTCACGCCGCGTACGCGCGCCATCGTGCCGGTGCACTACGCGGGCATTGCCTGCGATATGGACGCCATCCGGGGCGTGGCCGACCGGCACGGGCTGGCGGTGGTGGAAGATGCCGCGCAGGCCGTCGATAGTTTTTACAAGGGCCGGCCCCTGGGCGCGCTGGGGGAGCTGGCCGCCTTCTCTTTTCACGAAACCAAAAATATCATTGCCGGCGAAGGCGGCATGCTGGTAATAAACGACGCCCGCTACGCGGAGCGCGCCGAAATTATCCGGGAGAAAGGGACGAATCGGTCGTCCTTCTTCCGGGGCGAGGTCGATAAATATGGCTGGGTTGACGTGGGTTCGAGCTTTTTGCCTTCTGATATTCTCGCTGCCTTCCTGTGGGCGCAGATAGAGCACCTGGCCGAGATACAAGGGCGGCGCAAGGAAATCTGGCAACGATACCACGAAGCGTTTCTGCCGCTGATAAAGCTGGGCATCGGCTTGCCCGTCATCCCGGACTATGCCACCAACAACGGGCACATGTTTTACCTGGTATGCCGGAGTCTGGACGAACGTACCGCTCTCATTGCCTACCTGCGCGAACGGCAGATTCTGCCCGTATTCCATTATTTGTCCTTGCACAAAAGCCCGTTCTATCAGCAGAAGCACGACGGGCGCGCGCTGCCCTGGGCCGACCACTACACCGATTGCCTGGTGCGGCTGCCGCTCTACTACGAGCTACACCCCGAGCTGCAGCAGCGGGTGATTGAAGCTGTTAGTGCCTTCTACAATCAATACAGATAGTTGAGTCGGAGGCCGGTGTGCGTTCGATACGCGCGCCAGCCCTTGATAGCTTACTTCCAGTAACACTTGCGGATACTTTGCCTGAGGCCGTCGCCCTCGTCATGGTCTACGACACGGCCCGGCAGGTGTACGTCCTCACCCGCCAGTTCCGCATCGGCCCCGAAGCCGAAATTCTGGAAATCGCCGCCGGCACGATAAGACGGCGGCGAAGCCCCCGCAACGGCCGTGCGCCGCGAGATTCATGAGGAACTGGGCTACGAGGTGGACCAGTTGGAGGAAATCGTGTGCATCTGGCCCTCGCCGGGCACCAGCGCCGAGGAAATTACGGTGTACTACGCCGAGGTGAGCTACAAAACCGGTGAAGGCGGCGGGCTGGCCGAGGAAAACGAGCGTATCGAAATGGTGGAGCTCAGCTGGGAGGCGCTGGCAACTGAGCCGCTGCGCGATGCCAAGACGGTGCTGGCCGTACAGTGGCTGCGTCTGCGGGGAAAATAATTACAATACTCTCCACTGTGTCATCGTCTCTGCATGTAGCAGCAGCGCCTCCGCCAGCGGGCTCACTGGCAAATTCACTACGCGGACCACATACTGCATTTCAGCCGCCGTTTCTATTTTGCGGCTGCCGATGCTGATGACGCGACGCAGACGTTGGGCATTGCGCCAATCGCGCAGGGCCACGGCGTTGCCAAAGGCAAAAGCGGTGGCGGGAATGCCGTAGCCCAGTATCAGCGGGCCGCTGTCGATGTCGCCAGCCGTGGTAGTGAAGCTGCCAGGCCATTCTTTGTACATCTGTACTATGCCCAGATTGGTGCTGAATTGTTGCTGGTAAAGGCGGTATTGCTCGGCGGCGTAGGCGGGGTCGAAGCGGTAGAGGAAGGCAATACTCCAACTGAGCATAGAGCCGCGGGGCTCTTCAGCTTCGTGGTCTAAAGTTGCGGGTCGGGAAACCAAAAGGTCCGAACTGCTATCCGTGAGGTGCTGGCGGGCGTAAGCGACCCATTGGGTGCAATACTGCCCGTACAGGCTGCCAGTGAGCTGGCTGTGCAGGCTCAACGAGGCGAGTGCTACGGTATTGTCGGGCACCCAGGTTTGGTTGGGATAGGACGGGAGGCAGTGGGAGGGCGTGCGCCGATAGCGGCCGTGCAGCACGCGGGAAAGGGTGTCGTGCAGGCCGGCGTAGCGGGAGGCGGGATTGAGCAGGCGGTGGCAGCCCAGCATCAGATTGAGGTGGCCGAGGTAAAGCACGGAGCCGGCCGTATCGATTTGTAGCGGGGGCGAATCGGCGGTGCGCGCAAAGGCGCTGATATCTTCGGTTAGCGCTTTTTGGATGGCTAGCTGCGCATACTGCGCGGCTTCAGCCCGAAAGGTCGGGTCCCGTTCGGCCATGTTGGTGAGGGCGTACACGGAAAAAGAGAGCGAGAACAGCGCCCATTCGGGGTTGAGCTTCCCAAGCTTTGTGAGGTCGGATGAAGTGTCGGGCGCTGCGCTAATTATGCGCTCCAGGTACCGGGCTTTCTTGCGTAGCTCCGGTTGGGCCGGGGAGTGGTAATTGCGTAAGCTAAGGGCGTAAAGAAAAACGGCGAGTAGCACTACGGGGATTAGTGCTGCTCGCCGTTTCATTATCAGCAGGTTGAATAAGGATTCGGGCTTACTGCGCCACCGGCAGCTCCAGGATGTAATCAAACGTCTGGTACAGCTTCGCGTCGCGGATGCTCACGTTCAGCTCCTGGGCTTCCATTTTGGGGAAGGGCAGGGCGCGCTGGGCCTGGTAAAGGTCGCGGCCGAAGAAGCGGCCGGCGCCGGGCTCCAGGGTTTGGGCGAAAACTTCCTTGCCGGCTTTATCGGTAACGGTGAGGGTGAGGTTGGACAGCTCGGCATTTTTGGGGCCCTGGCGGTGAATGGTGACCAGCAGCGCGCCGCCGGGCGGAATGGCAGCCACGCGGCGCTGGTAGGTGGTATCGGCCCAGTCCTTAAGCTTGCGCAGGGCTTCCACTTCGGTGAGTAAGTCGCTGTAGGACCGGTAGCCGATGCGGGTGAAAGAGCCGTCCACGTCCTGGTCTTCGTCGGTGTTTTTGGTGACGTTCTTAACGTAGGGCGACACGGCGTCTTTCTGGGCAAACGTGTAGCGGCTCCGACCTTTGGCCGCCTTGCCGGTGGGCTGGGCCACTGCCGTGCCGGCCAATAAAGTGAAGACACCAACCGTGAGCAGATTGCGAACCAAGCGAGGAAAAATGAGCATAAAGAGGATTGAATTAAAGAAGTAACTGAAAATCGGATGAGTGCTAGAAATAGACAAGGTTACAAAGAAACTACATCCTGCCCGAACCCTGGGGTCAGTGGCGCGAAAAGGTAGAAATTATTGCCTTAGGCCCTGAGGCTTTATACAAGCATAACGCGGCGATAACGAAAGCAACACGGCCCCGCCCGAATTTTGGCAACAGGATAAAACCATCATTTACCCATCGACTTGCCATGTATTTTCCTGCTCTGATTTTAGGGCTGCGCCGGTTGGGGCGCTGGTTCGTGTGCGAATTGTTTCGGCTGGCGCTGGGGGTGGCGTTTGGGTTGCGCACTCTGGCCGGCCTGCGCTCAGCGTTTGGGGGCGAGGGCGCCACGCGGCGGCCAGGCCCGGCCGTTCGGCCGCGCCGAATAGCCGGGCCCGGCCGCGGCGCCCGGTTCGCCCATTCGGCCGCCGCATGAGCAATGGAACGGCTACCATAACGAAATCAGGCGCTGCCGACCCGGCGCGGGCCGTGAAAAGCAAGCTGCCCCGCAAGCGCCGCGTGCAGGTGGCAGTGGTGAGCGACGTGCACCTGGGCACCTACGGCTGCCATGCCCAGGAGCTGCTACGCTACCTCAAAAGCATTCGGCCGCAGGTGCTGGTGCTCAACGGCGACATCGTGGACATCTGGCAGTTTAGCAAGAACTACTGGCCGCCGGCCCACATGCGGGTGGTGCGCTACCTGGCGGGCCTGGCGGCGAAGGGCACCAAAATCCATTACCTGACCGGCAACCACGACGAGCTGCTGCGCAAGTTCGCAGGGCTCAAACTGGGCCATTTTCGCCTCGATAACAAGCTCGTGCTCGACCTGCCCCACGGCCGCACCTGGCTATTTCACGGCGATGTGTTCGACGTGACCATGCGGCACTCGCGCTGGCTGGCCCGGCTGGGCGGCCACGGCTACGACCTGCTCATTCTCATCAACCGGTTGGTCAATTACCTACTCGGTAAGCTGGGCCGGCCGCGCGTGGCGCTGTCCAAACTGGTGAAGGAGCGGGTGAAAACGGCCGTGGCCGCCGTGAGCAATTTTGAGGAAACCGCCGCCGCCATTGCCGCCGACGAGGGCTACCGCTACGTGGCCTGCGGGCACATTCACCAGCCCGAAATCAAAACCCTGAACACCGAAAAAGGGGAGGTGATTTACCTGAACTCCGGCGACTGGGTCGAAAACCTGACGGCGCTGGAATACACGCCCGAAGCCGGCTGGCAGCTGTACTACTACAACAATGACCCGCGCATGCAAACCCCCGAAGCCGATGCGGCCGACGCGGCGGAAGCGCTGACCGATGCCAACCCGGCGGCCTTATTGGAAGAGCTGCTGGCCGAATTCAAAATTAAGTAAGTTGGTCATTGTCCTGTCAATGGCGTAGAACGTGTTTTCCCGAATCAATGCCCCGTATCCTTTACGCCATCCAAGGTACCGGCAACGGCCACCTGACCCGCGCCCTCGACGTGGTGCCGCTGCTGCAGGCCCGCTGCAGCCAACTCGATATTCTGGTGAGCGGCCCGCCCGCCGACCTCACGCTCCCTTTTGACGTTCGGTACCGGGCGCAGGGCATGGGCTTTGCCTTTGGCAAAAAGGGCGGCATCGACTTCGTTAAAACCTTCTGGCAGTTCAACTCGGCCAAGTTCCTGCGGGAAGTGCGGCACCTGGCGGTAGAGAGCTACGATTTGGTGGTCAGCGACTTTGAACCGGTTTCGAGCTGGGCCTGCAAGCTGCGCGAAGTCCCGTGCGTGGCCCTGAGCCACCAGAGCGCGGTGCTGCACGCCAACGCCCCGCGGCCCGACGAGGAAGACCCGGCGGGCCGGGCCGTACTCAGGCACTACGCGCCCAGCACGGCGCAATACGGCTTCCACTTTCAGGCCTACGCGCCGGGCATTTTTACGCCCGTCATCCGGCAGCAGGTGCGCGAGCTGAGCCCCACCAACGAGGGACATTACACGGTGTATTTGCCGGCGTATGAGGAGGCGATTTTGGTGGAGCGGCTGCAGTATTTGAGCCGTAGCGTGCAGTGGGAGGTGTTCAGCAAGCACAGTAAGGACGCCGCCACGTACGGCAACGTGCGGGTGTGGCCCGTGAACGGTCCGGCGTTTCTGGCCAGCATGGCCCGCGCGGCCGGGGTGCTGTGCGGGGCCGGTTTCGAGACGCCCGCCGAAGCCCTGCACCTCGGCAAAAAGCTGCTCGTGCTGCCCATGAAGCAGCAGTACGAGCAGCAGTGCAACGCCGCGGCCCTGGAAAAAATGGGCGTGCCCGTCATCAAAAACCTGAAGGACAAGAACCTGGATAAAGTAGACCAATGGCTGAACCGGGACGAAACGGTGAGCGTGGACTACCAGGACCAAACCGCCGCCATCATCGACCAGCTTTTGCGGGAGCAGCTGCAATACAAGCGGGGAAGCAACGTGTTGCTATAAGAACACCGGTTTTGGCTCGTCCATCATCCTGCTGCGCGTAGCGGGATAATGGACGAGTCGGCTACTAACAATCTATTATTACTGCTGCTTTCGCGCCTTGCGCATGATTAAACTTCCCCCTCAACTCACTGAACCGCTGCCGGCGGCTTTCTACCCGGCCTCGGCCCCGCTGCCATTTTCCCGCGCCGATTTTGGGTCCGACTTCCACTGGGGCGCGGCCGCGGCGGCGTACCAAACCGAAGGCGCCTGGCAGCATCAGGGCAAGGGCCCGAGCATCTGGGATGATTTCACGCGCCGCAAAGGCGCCATCCGGCGCGGTGAACACGGGCGCGTGGCCGCCGACTTTTACCACCGCTACGAAACCGACCTGGACCTGGCGCAGGGCATGGGCCTGACGGATTTTCGCTTTTCGGCGGCGTGGGCGCGGGTGCTGCCCGGGGGCCTGGGAGCCGTGAACCGTCGGGGGCTTGATTTTTATGACCGGCTGGTGGATGCCTGCCTCGAACGCGACCTGCAACCCTGGCTCACGCTCTACCATTGGGACCTGCCCAGCGCCCTGCAGGCCCGCGGCGGCTGGGCCAACCGCAACATCGTGGGTTGGTTTTCGGACTACGCGCAGGTGATGGCCCGCCGCCTCGGCGACCGGGTGGCGCACTGGGCTGTGCTCAACGAGCCCATGGTGTTTGTGGGCGCCGGGCACTTGCTGGGCGTGCACGCGCCCGGCCGGCGGCATTTGGGGGCGTTTCTTTCGGCGGCCCACCACGCCACGCTGGCGCAGGCCGAGGGTGGCCGGGCACTGCGGGCCCACCTGCCAGCTTCGGCCAGCATCGGCACCACTTTTTCCTGCTCTTACCTTACCCCGCACCGCCCCGGCCACGCCAACGACGAAGCCGCTACCCGCCGCGCCGATGCCATTCTGAACCGCTTTTTTGTGGAGCCGGCCCTGGGCCTGGGCTACCCCCTGGCCGAATTGCCAGCCCTGCGCTGGCTGCTGGAACGCTACCAAAAACCCGGTGATGACCAGCGCGTGCAGTTTGATTTTGACTTCTGGGGCGTGCAGAACTATACCCGCGAAGTGGTGAAGTTTTCGCCCTGGCTGCCCTTGCAGTGGGCCACGCTGGTGCCCGCCAAGCAGCGCGGCGTGCCGTACACGGACATGGGCTGGGAGGTCTACCCGGAGTCGATTTATCACATGCTAAAACAGTTTTCAGCTTATCCAAATGCGCCAAAGCTCCTGGTAACTGAAAGTGGCTCAGCGTTTCCGGATGTTGCAGTAGATGGGCGGGTAGACGACCCCGCGCGGCGGGCCTACTTGCAAGCGGCCGTGGGCCAGGTGCTGCGGGCCCAGCGCGAAGGCATGAACGTGGGCGGCTATTTCGCCTGGAGCCTCACCGACAACTTTGAGTGGGCGGAGGGCTACGGGCCGCGCTTCGGGCTTATTCACGTCGACTACGAAACCCAGGTGCGGACGCTGAAAAACTCGGGCCGCTGGTACCAGGAATTCTTGGGTGGCGCGCCGCTGACCGCCAGCGCCGGGCAGGAGCAGGCCGCCGCCGCGCGGGGCTGAAACGGGCGTTAGCGTCCTTCCAATATGGCCCGGCAGCTCATGAATTTCTCAACTAATTGCCCGGGATGCCGCTCGTCAAACTCCCCAAAGCCCAGCAGCAGGGCCGGCGCAGGCTGCACAAACCGCAGGGCCTCCTTCACCGCGTCGAGGTACCAGCTCAGCCGCTCCCGGTCGTCGGTAGCCGCCGCAACTTCGGCATCCCAGCGGAGGGCGTCCGGAGCTTTGCGCACCAAAAACGGCAATACGAAGGGAATGTAGCGGCCGAATATCGGGTTTTCGGCGGGCAAGAGACGGGTGTCGGGCCACGCATTGTATTCGGCAAACGACGCAGGTGGCGCTACTAGAAACGACGTTTTTTCAAGGGTCATTTCCCCAAACAGCTCAACGCGGTTAGGCTGGGCGTAGAACTGCGCATACGCCGCATACCACACCGATATTCCAGCCGGACTGATGAGCTGATAGGGATGAAAGGAGCTGGCGATGCTGAAGCCGCCGTGCGCGCCGATGACGAGCTTATACAGCTCACCAAACTTATCAAAATCAGCGGATTGCCGGTAAGGGTTGCTGGTTAGGCCATACAGGTAGAAGCTGGCAAAATCATTCGGTGTTGGCCCGTTTGGGGCGGGAGTAGGAGCAGTGTCGGGCACGTAAGGCAGCTTGGAAAATGGAGGGAGTACAACGGATGAACCGTTTCCTGTCCCACAAACCTACTTTCGGAAGGGCTGAAAACCCCGCGCTTCAAAGACTTTTTTAGTCAATTTCAGGTCTTGTATAAGCTCGGCGGCACAGCGCCTGCTGCGTCCGCCTGCTGGTCGAACCCAGGAGTAATGACCAGCATGGAAAAAGAACAAGGCACCGAAACGGCCGACCAATCGACTGTTTCGGTGCCTTGGCGGCTGTGATTTCCCGCGTTTACTGCTGCGGTACGAGCTTCACACCAGTGTAGAGTTGTGGGTTGCTCACGGAAGAAATGGGTTCAATGCTCCAGCGCTTGTCGTATTGGCTCACGTTCGCCAACTTCAGCAGCGTGGTGTAGTCGGAGGTAAGCGCGTGCTTGGTTTTGATGAAGTAGCTGTTGATGCGTAGCGTCTCGGGGTTGTAGCTCACTACCAGTGCCGTGGTATCGCGCCAATAGGTGTAGATGGCTTCCGTTTTGCCCGAGGGCAGCTCCCGGGGCGTGCGGTCGTGGTCGGGGCGGGTGGACTGGCCCGACAAGGGCCGGGCAATCTGGTCGGCGTTCATGCCAACCAGGGCGGGCACATCAAAAGCCCGCTCAACGCGCACGGCTGGCATCGCGGTGGGTGCTTCGGAGGCGGGTTGCTCGGTAGCGGCGCAGCCCAACAACAGGGCCAGGGGCAAAAGGAAGGCGTAACGCATGATGCAAGCGGCAAGAAGGTGAACAGGACTGCTACGCAAGCGCTCAAAAAAAGGTCTGGCTTGCGCAGCCATTCAACAAGTTAAAGATAAAAAACAATATATTCAATAAAAAGTCAAATTACAGTATGGGCCAGCCGGACAACAGTTGGTTTAGGTGGCGGACTGAGCGGGCCGTCAATCTTGGCAGCGCGAGCCTAGCCCGGCTGTCGCGAATCGGGGAGGAGGGATGCGGCCGCGGCATCCACAAACCAATGCAACTCGCCAGCGGGCGCAATAAGCTGGGCCGGAAGGTGGTCGGGGTTCCGCTCGCCTTCCAGCACCTGCTCCACAGCGCTCGCCTTGCCGGCGCCGTACACCAGAAAGGCCACGGCCCGGGCCCGGTTCAGCAGGGGCGCCGTGAGCGTGATGCGGTACACCTGCTTTTCGGCCAGAAACACTTCTTTGGCGCCCAAAGTCGTGTCATGCAGCACATCCGTGTGCGGAAATAGCGAAGCGGTGTGGCCATCATCGCCCAGGCCCAGCAGCACCAGGTCGAACCGGGCCTCCTCGCCCGCGAAAAACTGCTCCAGCGTGCGGGTATAGGCATGCGCGGCCTCCGCTGGCGGCAGGGCCGTATCCACCGCAAACACCTGCTCGGGCAAAATACCAAGAGGGGCCAGCAGCGCCGTTCGGGCCATCAGGTAGTTGCTTTCCGCATCGGTGGGCGGCACGTAGCGCTCATCACCAAAGAAAAAATACACCTGACGCCAGCGCACCCGGTCGCGGTATTCCGGCGAGGCCAGCAGCTCATACAGCTGCCTGGGCGAGCTGCCGCCGGACAGGGCCACCACAAATTGGCCGCGCGCCGCCGTGGCCCGGTCCGCCAGCTCGCAGAAATAATCGGCCAGGTGGTGGAGCGTGGCGTCGGCGGTGGGGTGAATGTGCAGTGGCATGGCTATTTGTTGTTGGTGAGGGGCAGCGTGAACCAGTGAAAGCCGTCGCGGGCAATCAGCGCCTCGGCCAGCTCTGGGCCCCAGGAATCGGCGGAGTAGTTGGGGAAGCTTTGGCTGGCCCGGCCCTGCCAAGAGTGCAGAATGGGCATGATGAGGTCCCAGGCCGCTTCCACCTGGTCGCCGCGCATGAACAGCGTCTGGTCGCCCAGCATGGTATCGAGCAGCAGGGTTTCGTAGGCTTCGGGGGCTTCGCTGGTGTAGGTGCCCTTGTAGTCGAACACCATGTCCACAGTGTTGAGCATCATGTCGAGGCCGGGGCGCTTGGCCTGCACTTGCAGGCGGATGCTCATTTCGGGCTGAATGCTGATGATGAGGCGGTTTTGTTGCCAGCTTTCGGCCGTTTCGGCCGGAAAAATGTTGTGCGGCGTGTCCTTAAACTGAATGGTGATGATGGAAGCGGAACGGTGCATGCGCTTGCCGGTGCGCACGTAAAACGGCACGCCCTGCCAGCGCCAGTTGTCCACGAAAAACTTCACGGCGGCGAAGGTTTCGGTGTTGGATTTTGGGTCGGCGTCCGTTTCCTGGCGGTAGCCGGGCACTTGCTGCCCCTCCATCCAGCCCGGCCCGTATTGCCCGCGCACGGCCGATTCGCGCACTTCTTCGGGCCCGAACCGGCGCATGGCGCGCAGCACGTCCACCTTGCGGTTGCGTACTTCGTCGGCCGTAAAATTCACGGGCGGCTCCATGGCCACCAAGCACAGCAGCTGCAGCAAGTGGTTCTGAATCATGTCGCGCATGGCCCCGGCCCCGTCGTAGTAGCCGCTGCGGTCGCCCACGCCCAGCTGTTCGGTCACCGAAATCTGGACGTGCTCAATGTAGTTGCGGTTCCAGAGCGGTTCCAGCAGGGCATTGGCAAAGCGAAAAGCCATGATATTTTGCACCGTTTCCTTGCCCAAGTAATGGTCGATGCGGTAAATCTGGCGCTCGTCAAAAATCTGGCCCAGCAGGCGGTTCAGCTCGCGCGAGGAGTCCAGGTCGTTGCCAAACGGCTTCTCGACGACGATGCGCGTGCGGTCGGAATCGTCGGCCAGCTTGCTTTCGGCCAGGTTGGCGGCAATGATGGGGAAAAACTCGGGCGCCACGGCCAGGTAATAGATGACGTTGGCGGGCGCTTTCCACGCCTTTTCATAGGCCCCGATGCGCGCGCCGAACTTCTGGTACGAGCCCGCGTTTTTCACGTCGGCTACCTGGTACACGATGTGCGCCGAAAACCGGGCCCACTGGCCTTTATCGGCCTTGCCGGTCCGCGAAAACGCGTTGATGCCGTCCAGCATCCGCTTCTGAAATTCCTCATCCGTAAGCTCGGTGCGGCCCGTGCCGATGAGGGCAAACTGCTCGGGCAGCCAGCCATCGAGAAACAAGTGGTACAGCGCCGGCACCAGCTTGCGGGCGTTCAAATCGCCGGTACCGCCAAAAATCACAAAAATGGTCGGCGGTATTTTTTTGATTGAGCTCATGAAAAAGACGTGCGAAAATGGTGCAGCAGCGGGCCGCTTAGCTATTGGGAATCACGGGCTGCTCGCCGGTCGTGGCCGGTCCGGCCTGGGTGGTGCTTTTGTTCGCCGCGTCCTCGTGCGCGGGCGTCCACTGCGAGTGAAAAACGCCTTCGCGGCCAATCAGCTCGTAGGTGTGGGCCCCGAAGTAGTCGCGCTGGGCCTGAATGAGGTTGGACGGCAGGCGGGCACTGCGCAACGCATCGAAGTAGCCCAGCGAGGCCGCGTAGGCCGGCACTGCCAGGCCCGCCGCCACGGCCGCCGCCACCACCGTGCGGGCGCCGGGCACGGCCCGGCTCACCTGCGCGCGCACCCCGGCATCGAGCAGCAAATGCGCCAGCTGCGGCGCTTGCTGGTAAGCGGTGAAAATGTCGTTGAGAAACGCGGAGCGAATGATGCAGCCGCCCCGCCAGATTTTGGCAATTTCGGCCAGCTGCAAATCGTAGGAGTATTCGGCCGAAGCCTGCGCCAGCAGCTGCATGCCCTGCGCGTAGGTGACGACCGTATTGAAGAAAAACGCTTCCTCCAAACTAGCCAGAAAAGCCTCGTTATCGACGGCCAGCGGCGCGGGGGGCGGGCCGTACAGCTCGCCCAACTGCTCGCGCAGGGCTTTGGCTTTGGAGAGGTTGCGCAGGGTCACGGCCGTGTCGATGGTGGGCAGGGGCACTTCCAGGTCCATGGCCACCTGCGAGGTCCACTTGCCCGTGCCCTTCGAGCGGGCCTCGTCCTTGATGTCGTCGAGCAGCAAGTGGTCGGTGTCGGGGGCGCGGAAGGTGAAAATGTCCTTGGTGATGTCCAGCAAAAACGACTGGAGCCGGCCCGCGTTCCACCGGGCGAACACCTGCCCGATGGCGGCATTGTCCAGGCCCAGGCCGCGCTTCATCACCTCGTAGGTTTCGGCAATGAGCTGCATGAGGCCGTATTCGATGCCGTTGTGCACCATTTTCACGAAGTGGCCGGCCGCGCCGGGGCCGATGTAGGTCACGCAGGGCGCGCCGTCGTCGGCGCGGGCCGCGATGGCTTCAAACATGGGCTGCACCACGGCGTAGGCCTGCTGGTCGCCGCCGGGCATCATGCTGGGCCCGAAGCGGGCGCCTTCTTCGCCGCCCGAAATGCCCATGCCGAAGAAGTGGAAGCCCGCCGCGGCCAGCGCGGCAGCGCGGCGATTGGTGTCGGTGAAGTAGGAATTGCCGCCGTCGATGATGATGTCGCCGGGCGTGAGCAAGGGCAGTAGCTCCTCAATCACGCTATCCACAATCCTGCCCGCTGGCACCAGCAGCATGATGGAGCGCGGCGTGTGCAGGCTTTGTACGAAAGCCGCAATGTCGGTGAAGCCCTGCACCGGCTTGCCGGTGCCTTCCTCGGCCAGCAGCCGGATTTTTTCGGCGTCCTTGTCGTAGCCCGCCACGGCAAACTCATGGTCGGCGAGGTTCAGCAGCAGGTTGCGGCCCATGGTACCGAGGCCAATCATGCCCAGGGAGAAAGAATCTGGAGGTGTATTCATAAGGAGAAGAGGAACGGGATGGTGGCGTTGGCGCCGGCAAAAGGTAAGGGGCTCCGCGTGAACGCCGCAACTGAGCCGGTGCTTTGCCGGGAAGAAAGCGGGCAGTAAAATACCGGTTCTGACTACGGTTTTGCTCATAACCAAACGGCAGCCGGGGCTATTTGTTACTGCCG
>JAYSZD010000069.1:0-5588 GCA_043738185.1 Hymenobacter sp.
TGTTCAACGAAGCACACGAGATGCCTCGGCTGCGCTCGGCATGACGGCCTGTAAACCACGCTTATTTTTGCGTGCTTCCTTAATTGCCGCCATTTGCCCGCCGGGTACGTTGTAGCTTCCTATGCCGCTTGCCCTCGAACTACGTATTGCCTTCCGCAGCCACTGGCGGCACTACGTGGCCGAAGCGGCGGGACTGGCCTTCTTCATGGCTTGCGCCAGTTTGCTGACAGTGGCGCTGGAGCATCCGGCTTCGCCGCTGCATCAGGCGCTGGCTGGCGCCGATGTTCTGCGGCGCGGGCTGTTGGGCATTTGCATGGGCCTGGTCGTCGTGGCCATCGTGTACTCCCCGTGGGGGAAACAATCCGGCGCCCATATCAACCCGGCCGTGACGCTGGCGTTCTGGCAGCTGGGCAAAATCCGTCGGGCCGATGCGCTGTGGTATGGGCTGGCGCAGGTGTTGGGCGGCCTGGGCAGTGCCTGGCTTTGGGCGCAGGTGCTGGGACCGTACTATGCGCACCCAGCGGTTCATTACCTCACCACCAAGCCGGGACCGGCGGGCTCGGGCGGGGCTTTCGTGGCCGAATTCCTTATCTCGTTTGTTATGATGGGCACTATGCTGCTGGCCCTGCATCATCCGCGCCTGAAAAAAGCCACCGGCTGGCTGATTGCAGGCCTTATCGGGCTGTTTATTCTGGTCGAAACGCCGTATTCGGGCATGAGCCTGAACCCTGCCCGCTCGCTGGCCTCGGCCGTGGTGGCGAACGATTACCAGGGCCTGTGGCTATATTTCGTGGCCCCGACGGGCGCCACGTGGCTGGCCACGGTGCTGTTTTTGCGCTACCACCATGGGCAAGAGCTGGCCTGCGCCATCGTCGCAGGCTGCGAGGTAACGCCCCATTCACCCCACGCCGAAGAGCCGCCGCAATACCCCACCGCGCAGCCGGAATAGTCCTTATTCCAGAACCCGGCTCCGGAATAGCAGGAAGCCCAGGTGGCCATAAATGCTGAACCGCTCCGCCGAGTCGTCGTAAAACCGGCCATGAACAGCCAGCGGGCCCACCGGCGTTTGCAGAATAAGGCCGGTACTGCCTGTGAAGCGAGGCCGCTCCAGACCGGGACGGCGCATGGCAGTTTGAAATTCGCCTTGTTTCAACGGCTGGGCATTGACGTGAATAAAGGCTTCGGTGCGCCACTCCAGCTTCTTGAGAAAGGGCTGGCTGTAGCGTAGGCCGGCCGCCGCGTAGCGCGATGAGCGGTAGCTGTCCAGAAACATGGTGCGCGAATCGGGCAGCGGGGCAAATACCGGCGCCGTAGTTTGCGACGAGCGATAGGTCGAGAAGGTGGGCTGGCTGCTGGCCATCAGCTCCAGGAAGTAGCCCCAGCTGTGGCGCTCGTTCTTCAGCGGGAAGTAGCGCTCGGCCGTGGCCCGGAACTGCAGCCACTCGCGGCTCTGCCTGCTGCCGAGCTGCTCGGCCGTAGAGCCGGGCGTGTAAGTGGCCGTGCCCGTGACGGCGCGCACCGTGTACACGTAGCGGTGGCCCGTGGTAGAGTACTGCTTGCGGTTCAGCGTATTGCGCGCCAAACGTAGCGCCGCAGTACCGCCCCGAAACACCGTGGCGTCCAGCACGTCTGCCGTGGTCAGCTCGTTGGAATTGGTGTACTCATCCTTGGTCACAAATGCGGCCACATCGAGTAGCAGGCGGCTGCGGTAGTTGGGGCTGATGCCGAACTGCGTGCCCAGCTTGGTGTCCTGCTGCCGCACCTGGGCGTTGAGCACGTTGCGTCCCAACAGGCCGCCCTTGTTCTGGTAGTCCCACTGATTATAAATAACTTCGGGCTCGATGAAAAACGGCAGCTTGGCCGGCACGCTGACGCGAAACGACCCGCGCGCGCCGTTGTAGAAGCGGCCCAGACTCACATCGGCCGAGGCGGTGTAGAGCAGGCGGCGCAAGTAGCGGTACTCCAGGCCAAAGTAGATATTATCGATGGGCCGGTTGCTGAGCACGAAGCCTATCTCGGTACTCACGTTGTTGTTGCGCTGGGCATCCACGCTGAAGATATAGCCCTTGCGTGCTGCATCGTAGCGAATGCGCGGGTAAATGTTCTTGAAATAATCGTCTGAAGCCAAACGGTAGTACCCTTCCTCAATGTCGTCGAGCGAGTAGTCGCTGCCCGAGCGCCGGAAGAAGCGTGCCGCGTACTCGTTTTGGTCGGGTCGCAGGCCATTCACGCGCACGTCAATAAAGCGGGGCCGGGGTGCCAGGGCCTGAAACGCCAGTCGCCGCTTTTGCAGGTCCACCGAATCGATGCGGCGACCAATACGCTGCTTGATTAGGTCCATCTCGCGCAGCACGGCCGTGTCGCCCTCAGCAATGAACTCGGCCACTCGTTCAAAATCGCCCACACCCATGCCGTCCAGGTCGGGCTGAATGTAGATGCCGTTGCGGCCCACGCTGCCGGTATCGGCCACGCTGGTGCCCAAAAAGGCCACGGTGCTGGCCAGCAGCGCGTCGTCGTTTTTGGGGTATTTTTTGAAGGCTACGTCGCCCACGTTTACTCCAATAATGATATCGGGAGCAAAGGTTTTTTTCATCGTGCTGGTGGGGAAGTTGTCGTAAACCGCGCCGTCGTAGTAGTACTTGCCGTCGAGGTTGCGAATGGGCCGGAACGCCAGTGGAAACGACATGGAGTTGCGAATGGCGTCGGAGAGCGAGCCACTTTTTTGCTCCACCACCGTGCGCGTAAATACTTCCGACGCCATGCACCGGAAGGGCACGAACAGCTTATCAAAATCGTAGTTGCTGCTGGCCGAGGCCGGAGCCAGCAGACGCGCCAGGGCCAGGTTCAGGTTGAGGTCGTTGACCAGACTGGTACTCACCCGCGCCTGAAACGTGGAATCAATGGCAATGCCCAGACGGAGCGCCGACGGTGACGGCTCCGCCGTCTGGAAATTGAACGTCTTATTTTCCAGAGGCTTGCCCGAAGTCCAGCGCTGAAAGTCTTCGCTGAGTACAATCTGCTCAATCTCAGTGGGCGAGTAGCCCGCCGCGTACATACCGCCAATCACGGCCCCCATGCTGGTGCCCACGATGTAATCGATGGGGATGTTGTTTTTTTCGAGCTGCTTCAGCACGCCCACGTGAGCCAGGCCCTTGGCCCCACCACCGCTCAACACGAGGCCCACGCGCTGGGCCTGCGCCTGAAAAGAGAGCAGGCATACCGACGCCCAAAGTGCGACTGTGCGCAGTAAAAATTTCAGCATAAAATTAAAAAAAGCATTTTGGACGAAGCAGTTTGCTCTACGCCGCGTAACCGGCATGGGTTGTTGCGCGTCGTTAGCCGACGGCTGGGTTTGGCAAATAACCCGAAACGGCCCCCAGTACTCTCCCCACCCTGGCCTATTCGTCGTGGCCAGGCGCAGTGGTAATTGGGGCTGCGGCGGTTTCTTTGGCTTCGCGTTCCAGGCGCTGCTGTTCGTTTTCGGAGGGCGTGCGGGGCATTTTGCTCAAATCTGGGGAGCCGCCGTCCACCCAGCACGTAAACCAGAAGTCGCCGATGAGCGCGGCGGCATAGCGCATCTGGCGCTCTACCTGGCCGTTGAGCTTGCCGTGGTAGGCCCGGCTGAATTCGCGCGAATACGTGCGAATGGTTTGGGTACCGCGCTGCTCGTAGCCGAACTTCTGGTCTTCGGGAAATTGGGCCGTCACTTCTTTCTCGAAGCGCAACACCGAATCCACGGCCGCGTGCGAGCGGATAACGGCGCCCCAAATGGCGTCGCTGGGGTTGTCGAGGTACTTGGCTTTGCCCGTAAATAGGTCGTAGTCGGTGCTCAGCAGCTCGGGCAGGCGCGACTCCCAGAGGCCGTGAATGCCGCGCTGGCCGGTGAGCTGGCCGTTGTAGTTTTTGGTGGTGTGCAGCGGCACGCAGGCGTCGGCAATATAGTGGCCCATATCGGCCGAGAGGCGCATGATGCGGTCGGTATCGCGGGCCTTAAAAGCGGCGGTGAGCTGGTTTTTCATCGTCACCACGTTCCAAGGCACAATGCCGTGGCGCAGCAGCGAATCCTCGGTGTAGCGGGCAATGGCATCGGCGTAGCGGCGGGGCATTTTGTACTCCGCGCTGTCGCCGTAGCGGTCCACGTCGAGGAAGTGCTTGGGCGCCTCGCCAGGTACCACCGTGCGCCGCGAGTCGGGCCGGGTAGCGTTGGCAGTCAGGTACTCGATATTGGCCTTGTAAAAGCCCACCATGGCCGGCGGCAGTGTGTACACGGCCAGCCGGTTCAGCAGCCGGTGCCCAAAAAATCCCCACGCCTGCGCCTGGCGGGCCAGGAAGAGCAACGGCAGGCAAACCAGCAGCAGAAGGAGATACTTTTTCACGCCCAAAAGGTACGCGGAATGCGGGCAAAATCAAGTTGTAATCCTGCTTCAGGCCGTTGCTGCGGCAGCGTCCTACCGGCGCTTGCCATCGCCGGCAAACCGCATGCGGTAGTCGTGCTTCACATCGCCCTTGCTGATGCGGGCCAGCTTGCCCTTCAGCAGCTGCTTTTTGAAGGCCGACAGCTTGTCGGTGAACAGCACGCCTTCCAGGTGGTCGTACTCGTGCTGAATAATGCGGGCAGCCATGCCGCTGAAGGCTTCCTCGTGCACCTGCCGGTTTTCGTCCTCGTAGCGCAGCACGATGTCGGCGTTGCGATTCACCAACTCCCGCACACCGGGAATGCTCAAGCAGCCTTCCTCAAAACCCCACATTTCGCCGGTTTCGCTCACCAGCACGGGATTGATAAACGCGCGTTTGATGGGTGCTTCCAGCACTTCGCCCTCTTCCTGGTCCTCCTCGTCCACTTCCACCATCGGGCCCGAGTCCATGACAAACAGCCGCACGGCCTTGCCAATCTGCGGCGCCGCAAGGCCCACGCCGTGGGCATAATACATGGTTTCGAACATATCAGCAATGAGCTGCTGCAGGTCGGCGGGCGCTAAATCGGGCGCCAGGTTTTTGGCTTTGGTTTTGAGCACGGGGTCGCCGATGGCGACAATGGAATAAATCATCTTTGAAAATCTTTTAGCTACCAGAAGTTAGCTGCTAGCTGGCAATAGAGTAAATTTAAGCGAGGAAGCAAAGCGCTTCCAGCTGTCAGCCGACAGCTATAAGCTGCTGACCTGTTGGTGATTCCAGAAAAGATTGCAGGATAATGGCTGCGCTGATACGGTCAACGGTGGCTTTGTCGCGCCGGGCTTTCTGGCCCAGGCCGCCGGCCAGCATGGTGGCATGCGCCATGCGTGAGGTAAACCGCTCGTCGAGCTCGTGTACGGGCAGCGCGGGCAGCTCGCGGCGCAGGCGGCGCAGCAGGCCCACCACGGCACTGGTCACATCGGTGGGCTCGTTGAGCAGCGTGCGCGGCATGCCCACCACACGGCCCGCAAGGGCTCGCGCTGGTGGTAGGCCAGCACATACGCCACCAGGTCCTGGCTGTGAATTGTTTCCAGCGGTGAGGCAATCATACACAGCGGGTCGGTGACAGCCAGCCCCACGCGCTTGTTTCCGTAGTCGATGGCAAGAATGCGGCCCATAGTGCCCGATGATGAAGG
>JAYSZD010000070.1:0-2267 GCA_043738185.1 Hymenobacter sp.
CCGCCAGCTTAGCCTGGTGAGCGATTCCGAAATCAATGCCCTGGCCGCTACGCAATACCGGGAAGTGATTGCTAAAGGCCCGCTTTCTACTAACTCGCAGCAGGTGAACATGGTGCGCAACGTGGGCCGACGCATTCAAACGGCCGTGGAAACTTATTTCCGCCAGCAGAACGCGGCCGACCAGCTAGCCGGCTACCAGTGGGAGTTTAACGTGATTAAGGACGACCAGCAGCAGAACGCCTGGTGCATGCCCGGCGGCAAAGTAGCCGTGTACACCGGCATTTTGCCCATTACGCAGGACGAAAACGGCCTGGCCGTGGTGATGGCGCACGAAGTGGCGCACGCCGTGGCAAAACACGGCTCCGAGCGCATGAGCCAGGGCTTGGTGCAGCAGTTGGGCGGCCAGGCCTTGTCGGCCGCGCTTTCCACCAATGCTCCTGCCACGCAGCAGCTGGCGTTACAAGCGTTTGGAGTAGGCTCGCAGCTGGGCTTACTTCGCTACGGCCGCAACCAGGAAAGCGAAGCTGACCACCTGGGCCTGATATTCATGGCCCTGGCCGGCTACAACCCCGACGGGGCCATTGCGTTCTGGCAGCGCATGGAAGCCAAGGGCGGCGCGGCACCACCCGAATTCCTCTCCACTCACCCCTCCAATGGCACGCGCATCGCCGACATCCAGCGGGAGCTGCCCGAGGCCCGCAAATACTACAAGCCACGCTAATAGAGTTGTCAGTTGTTCATATTTAATTCTGCGCCAACAACTGACAGTTGACAACTAACAACTAATAATCATTTATTCCGCTTTATAACATGCGTTTCGTTCCTCGTCTTTTGGGTCTTGGCCTGCTCAGCCTGCTGGTATTTCTGGTGATGTCCTGCGAAGCTACCAAGCAGTCCACCAATGAGTTTGGCAGCCCCAACGCTATGAAAGGCGAGGTGATTGCCAAGCCCGAAAGCCGGCAGATTGTACACTTCACCGACAGCACGGCGGAATACACCACCCCGCGCAGCGAGCTGGCGACGGCCTTCATCAAGGAGTTTGGCGATGGCACCGTGGTAGACAAGGTGCAGGTGCGCAAAGCCCCCGTGGGTGCCGACCAGCCCGTGAGCTACTACCTCATCGGCATGGGGCTGCGCAACGGCATGTTCCGGGCCATGGCCCTGCCTCTCACCGCTGGCGGCGACGACACGTATTACCTGCGGCCGGGTGCCGAGCGCTACATTCTCACGGGCGTGGGCTGCGCGGTCTGCTTTTTCAATTTTGAAAACGGCCGCATCGTCAGCACCACCTGCTCCCGCAACTTGGGCGGGGGCCACTGCGACCTGAAGGTGGAAGCGACCAATTCTCTGTTCGCGGCCCAATGAGCAACACTGGCAAATGGCTCCTGCGCGCCGCCCTCACGGCTCTGGCACTGCTCATCAGCACCGACACGAAACGGCCACGCAAGCCGGCCCCAACCCCAAAAAAGCCCGCCGAATAGCGGGCTTTTTTGGTTAAATCACGGCAAGAAGACGTGTCTACGAAATCAGTTCCTACCTAGCGTCAGTTATCCTGCGCATTCCACTAATTCTCTCACTCAGCCCACGCAAATCCACTCGTTCCAGCGGATGGGGGGTGTTCGGCAGCACCTCGTAGCGGCCCTGTGGCAGCTGCGCCGCCAAGGCCGCGCCGGCTTCGTTGTTGGTTGTATGGTCGGCATCGCCCACCAGTATTTGAACGGGCACCTCAATGTTGGCCAGCGCTGCCGCAGTAAGTAGCGGCGTTGCTCCGGCGGCCTGCATGAGCGTGGCAGTGGCCCGTACTACGGCTGTCCAGTCGGTAGGCGCGTGGCGGGCCCGGAGCTGCTCGACATAGGCGGGCACTTTAGCCAGCATCTTTTCGGGGTCAAGAAAGCGTGTTTCCGCTGCTGCCGATTCCAGTTCTGGCGACCGGTGACGGCCATTTACCTGGCGGATACCGATGGAAACCCTGAGACCATCGAAGATCCAGCATGGACGCCTCTTGTGGTGACCCCGGCGTTTCCGGAATACACGTCGGGCCATTCGAGCAACTACGGCGCGGCTGCCACCGTACTAGCCGATTACTTCGGCGAGGACACGCCGTTCATTCTGGAGTCTCAAGCGGATCCAAATTGGGTTCGGTTCTATCCGAATTTTACCGCGGCGATCGACGAGGTCGCCGTCGCCCGCGTATATGCCGGCATTCACTTCCGGACCGCCTGCGACGATGCTGTGGCGACGAGTAGCGAGATTGCCGCCTTTATCAT
>JAYSZD010000071.1:0-2267 GCA_043738185.1 Hymenobacter sp.
TACCGTACGCCGTTCATGATGTATTACATCGGCTATAAGTACATGGAGATTGCCGAGAAGCTGCAAATCCCGATTGGTACCGTCAAAAACCGCATCCACATCGCCCGCAAGGAACTCAAGTCGGCGCTGCAGGTATACGCCCCTGTAGGTGCCTCGGCCGCAGACATCAACGAAGCAATTGATGCCTAATCGCTTGTAATAAATTGCTAGGCCGCCGGTCTTGTTGCTGCTTGCGCGGCGCGGGGTCGGCGGCTTTTTTTGGGCGTTCTTCGCTTTTTCATTCACCACGTTTCCCACTGCCCTTGTCTTCGACCGCCGCCACTCTTGCTGCTTCCATCGCTGCCACCACTGCTGCTACTTCGGCGGCTCCAGCCCCGCCTGCGGGCTCGCCCAGGTATGCAGTAGTAATCGGAGCCGGCTTTGCGGGCTTATCGGCCGCCAGTAGTTTAGCCCAGGCTGGCTGGCAGGTAACGTTGCTTGAAAAGAATAGCGGCCCTGGCGGCCGGGCCCGCGTATTTGAGGCCGATGGATTCACCTTCGATATGGGCCCCAGCTGGTACTGGATGCCGGGCGTGTTTGAACATTATTTCGCCAGGTTTGGCAAAAAGGTGGCCGACTACTACGAGCTGGTGCGGCTTGACCCGTCGTACCAGGTCATGTTTGAGGGTGATGATGCCGTGGATATTCCGGCCAGCATGGCCGAGCTGCGGCAGTTGTTTGAAAGCCTGGAGCCGGGCAGCGCGGTGCGCCTCGATGCCTTTCTAGCTCAGGCCAAGTACAAGTACGACGTAGGCATCAACAAATTTGTGCAGCTGCCCAGCCGCTCGGTACTGGAGTTTGTGGACTGGGAAATTGTGAAAGGGGCCGTGCGCCTCGACCTGCTGCAAAGCATGGCCAAGCACGCGCGCAAGTATTTCAGCCACCCCAAGCTGCTGAAGCTCATCGAGTTTCCAGTGTTGTTTCTGGGGGCTACGCCCGAGAATACGCCGGCCCTGTACTCGCTCATGAACTACGCCGACCTGGCGCTAGGCACCTGGTACCCTAAGGGCGGCATGCACCAGATAGTGCGCGGCATGGTGAGCTTGGCCGAAGAGCTGGGCGTCAAAATGGAGTACGACCAGGAAGTGCGCGAGATAGTGGTCGAAAACGGCCGCAGCACCGGTGTGCGCACCGCCAGCGGCTTTTGGCCCGCCGATGTGGTAATAGCCGGGGCCGACTATCATCATATTGAGCAGCAAGTGCTTGCGCCCAAGTATCGGCACTATTCGCCCGCCTACTGGGACTCGCGCACGATGGCGCCGTCGTCGCTGCTGTTTTACCTGGGCGTGAACCGCCGGCTGGACCGGCTGCGGCACCACAACCTGTTTTTTGACGAAGATTTCAGCCAGCACGCCCACGAAATTTACGAGGTGCCGCAGTGGCCCAGCCGGCCGCTGTTTTACGCCTCGGCGCCTAGCAAAACCGACCCTACTGTGGCCCCAGAAGGCCAGGAAAACTTATTTCTGCTCATGCCCGTGGCCCCCGACCTGACCGACGACGAGGCCACCCGCGAGCGATATTACGACCTGCTGATGGACCGGCTCGAAAAGCACTGCGGCCATTCCATCCGCGAGCATGTGGTTTTCAAGCGCAGCTACGCCCACCGCGATTTCATCGCCGACTACCACAGCTTCAAAGGCAACGCCTACGGGCTGGCGAATACGCTCAAGCAAACCGCCATTCTGAAGCCGACGCTGAAAAGTAAAAAAGTCTCAAATTTGTATTTCACCGGCCAGCTCACGGTGCCGGGTCCGGGCGTCCCGCCTTCGCTTATTTCGGGGCAGGTAGTGGCTGGCGAAGTACTGAAAGAGAATGCTGAGTCATGAGTTATGAAGCATGAGTTATCTCAACCGACTCAACCACCTCATAACTCACAATCCATAACTCACAATTCAAAGAAGTGGACCACGTTAAACTATTCACTGATACCAGCCTGGCGTGTAGCAAGCTTATTACGGGGCGATATAGCACCTCGTTTACGCTGGGCATTCGCACGCTCGACGAGAAGCTGCACTTGCCGGTATATGCCGTGTATGGCTTCGTGCGCTGGGCCGATGAAATAGTGGACACGTTTCACGACCACAACAAAGCCGCGCTGCTGGCCGACTTCCGTCGCCAGACTTACGAGGCCCTGGAAACCGGTCTGAGCTTCAACCCGGTACTGCATGCTTTTCAGCATGTGGTGCGCCGCTATGGCATCGACCACGAGTTTATTGAGGCTTTCCTGC
>JAYSZD010000072.1:0-5572 GCA_043738185.1 Hymenobacter sp.
GGCTATACCAATGCCAACGCCCGGGCATTTCTGAAACAGGCCGCGCGCTACCGGCGCGGTCGCTTCTACCGCTTGCGCAATGGCGGGGTCGAAACCTACTACAACGGCTTGCTGAATGGGCGCCAGGGCTTTTTGCATCCACTTTTGGACTCCGCGGGGCAGCAGCACGGCACCTGGGCCGTGGATACTACCTTCCAGCAGGGCCAGGACCTGCACCTGGCCCTCGACGTGAAGCTGCAGGCCTACGCCGAAAGCCTGCTGGGCGGCCGCAAGGGTTACCTCGTGGCCCTGGACCCGCGTACCGGCGAAATTCTGTGTGCCGTGTCGGGCCCCACGTACCCGGCCGGCACCATCACCGCGCCCGACCAGGCCGGAGTCCGGGCCAAGCTGCTGCAACACGAAGACATGCCGCTCATCAACCGTCCCGCCATGCTGGCCAACCCACCCGGCTCGGTATTCAAGCTGGTGAACGCGGCCGTGGCGCTGCAGCTGGGCGCCATCGCGCCCGATGCCTCGTTCCGCTGCGACCAGACGCTTATCAGTTGCGTGCATTACCACCCGCGGGCGAAAAACCTGACCATGGGCCTGCAATACAGCTGTAATCCGTATTTCTACCAGGTGATGCGTGCTCTCATCGACCACGTGCCCGACAGCCTGCGGGCCGATACCGTGGCCGCCCGCCATGCCAACCTCAACGTCTGGCGGCGCTACGCCCGTTCGTTTGGGTTCGATTCGCTGCTGGGTGTGGACCTGCCCCGCGAAAGCCCTGGCTTCCTGCCCACCGCCGCGTACTACGACAAGGCCCGCCGCACCAAGCGCTGGACCTACCGCTCCATCTACTCCCTGAGTGTGGGACAGGGCGAAATCAATCTTACGGGCCTGCAAATGGCTAATATGGTGGCTATTGTGGCCAACCGGGGCTGGTACTACACCCCGCATTTTGCGCGCAGCGTGGGCGACGACGGCCCACTGCCGCGCTTCACCGAAAAGCACCACACCCTCGTCGATAGTGTGCATTTTGAAGCACTGATACCCGGCATGCTGGCCGTGATGCAGCGCGGTGGTACCGCCGAAACCTCCAGCCTGGCCGACGTGGGCATCGCAGTGGCGGGCAAGACCGGCACCGTGCAAAACGACGAGGGTGACGACCACGCCACATTCGTCGGCTTCGCCCCGGCCAACGACCCGCGCATTGCCGTAGCCGTGTACCTCGAAAACGCCGGCTTCGGGGCTACTGCCGCCGCACCGTGTGCCGTCATGGTCATCGAAAAATACCTGCGCGGCAGCATTGCCCCCAGCCGCAAGCGCTGGGAAGCCCGCATTAGGCGCCGTAGCCGCCCGCGGGAGTAACAGCCGACACGGTCACGGTATATCATTCGGGCTGGGTTTGGGTGAGTAAGGATGGGCCTGCGCCTGCGCTAATGGCACAATGAGCGTTATACGACGCGTATAATGTGAATGATAAAGCTAGTAGTGAATGGTTAAAAGCTGTTCGCTCATTACTTAGCTTTGCTCTTCAGCAGGAAGCGAACCGCTGCCTGCTCAGCAATATTAGGCCATGCAATTTCACAAATATCAAGGTACCGGCAATGATTTCATCATCATTGATGACCGCGCCCATGCCTTCGATGAAGCCGACCAGGCGCTGGTTGCGCGCCTTTGCCACCGTCGTTTCGGCATTGGGGCCGATGGCTTGATTCTGCTGCGCAATAAGCCCGATTTCGACTTTGAGATGGTGTACTTCAATGCTGACGGCCATCCTAGTTCCATGTGCGGCAACGGCGGGCGCTGCCTCGTGGCTTTTGCCAAAGAGCTGGGCATCATCGCAAGCGAAGCCCGTTTCCTGGCTGTGGACGGTCCGCACGACGCCCGCATCGACGCCGACGGCACCGTGCGCCTGAAAATGCAGGACGCCGCCGCCCCGCAGCCTGACGAAACTGGCGGGCACGACGTTTTTTTGCACACCGGTTCGCCCCACCACGTCCACTTTCTCGACCCTGCGCAGGCGCCCACGCTGGCCGGTTTCAACGTCTTTGCCACCGGCCAGGCCATTCGTCGCCACCCCGCTTATGCCCCCGCCGGCACCAACGTGAACTTCGTGGAAGTGCCCGCCGACCCCAGCCAGCCCTGGCCCGTGCGCACCTACGAGCGGGGCGTGGAAGACGAAACCCTGAGCTGCGGCACGGGCGTGACGGCCGTGGCCCTGGCGGCTTCGCAACGCGGCGCTACCTCGCCGGTACGGCTCAGCACACCCGGCGGGGAGCTGGAAGTTGCTTTTGAGCAGCACCCCAATGGTGGTTTCACCAACGTGTGGTTGAGCGGCCCAGCAGTGCGGGTATTTGGCGGCGAAATCTAGGCACACAGGCTTTACCAATAAAAAAAGTCTGCTACTACTGCTTCCCAAGCCGTCCAAAGTTCATCATGCACCTGCGCGCCCTCGAACCCAACGACCTCGAATTTCTCTATGCCCTCGAAAACGACCCTGATATCTGGGGCGTGTCCGATACGCTGGCTCCCGTTTCGCGGCATGCTCTGCGCGAATACCTGGCGCACGCCACCGCGGATTTCTACGTAGTGCGGCAGCTGCGGCTCGTGATTACTACTGAGATTAGTGGCCCGGCCGTGGGTGTCGTCGACCTGTTCGACCTCGACCCGCTGCACCAGCGGGCGGGCGTGGGCATCACTATTCTGGCCAATGAGCGCAAAAACGGCTATGCCCGGCAGGCCCTGGAATGGCTAAAAAATCACGCCCTAAATGCCCTGCGTCTGCACCAGATTTATGCCACCGTAGGGGCCAATAACCTGCCTAGTATGAGGCTTTTTGAAGCAGCTGGTTTTCGGGAGGTGGGCACCCGGAGGGCGTGGCTGCGCACTGCTGCCGGCTGGCAGGACGCCGTGGAATGGCAGTGCCTTTTGGGTAGCCCGGAGGCTGTTTGAAAATATAAGTAGCCTTATATAATGCTGATAACGTGATGAATTGCTGAGGCTTTAGTAAAGTAAGCTGGACCATATCCTTTGGTTCAGAGCCTTCGTATAGGGTAGCAAGCGGCCCGGCCGCGTAGGTAGAGCATCCTACGGCGCGGCGCGAAATCCCCTCTTCCTGCTATCCTTCATGCCCCCTTCTTCGACGGTGGACGCACTTGTGCGTGCCTCCACCACCGCTGCCCGGCCCAGCGATTCTGCCGCCGAAAATTCTGCCTCTTATACCCTGCCAGACCTCGTGTGCTTCGCGCACCTGCATTGGGATTTCGTGTGGCAGCGGCCGCAGCATTTGCTGTCGCGTTTCGCTCAGCACAGCCGGGTTTTCTACGTCGAGGATGCATTCTACCACAACGACGACAAGGTGGAGCCGCACGTCGAAATAAAGCCCCGCGACAATGGCGTGAAAGTAGTGGTAGTGCACTTGCCTCACCGTCTGCGCGCCGATGAAGCCGCTGCCGACCAGGCCCAATTTGAGGTTCTGAGCCGCTATTTCGCCGACCAGGGCGTTACCAACTACCTGATCTGGTACTACACCCCCATGGCGCTGGGGAAGTCGCGCCAGTTCGCGCCCAAGCTCACCGTGTACGATTGCATGGACGAGCTAGCCGCCTTCAAATTTGCCCCGCCCGAGCTCAAAAAGCGCGAGCAGGAACTGTTTCAAAAGGCTGACCTCGTGTTCACCGGCGGCCACACGCTCTACGAAGCCAAGCGCGAACAGCACCCCGACGCACACCCCTTCCCAAGCAGCATCGACAAGGCCCACTTTGGGCAGGCGCGCGGCCCCATGGCCGAGCCCGCCGACCAGGCCAACATCCCGCACCCGCGCGTCGGCTTCTTCGGCGTGGTCGATGAACGCCTCGATATTGAGCTGCTACGCCAGCTCTCGCATAGCCACCCGGAATGGCAGTTTGTTATCATTGGGCCGGTGGTGAAAATTGACCCCGCCACGCTGCCGCGCACCGCCAACGTGCATTACCTCGGCGGGAAGGATTACAAGGAACTGCCAGCCTATTTAAAGGGTTGGGATGTGGCGACGCTACTGTTTGCTGATAACGAAAGCACTAAGTTCATTTCGCCCACCAAAACGCCCGAATACCTGGCTGCCGGCAACCCCGTAGTGAGCACCCCAATCCGCGACGTGGTGCGCCCTTATGGCAACCTCAAACTGGTGCACATTGCCGATAATGCCGCTGATTTCGGCCAGGCCATTGAGAAGGCCCTCACCCAGCGCGACGATGCTGACTGGCGCCAGCGCACCGATGATTACCTGGCCACCATCTCCTGGGACCAGACCTGGCAGCAAATGGTGGACCTGATGCAGGACCGCCTGGGAGCTAAAAAGCCCGATGCTTCCACTACCGCCGCCAGTGCACCCCTGATGCCCACCAAAGTATCAGAAGTTGAACTGCCCCCAATCGGCTGATTTTCAGTAATAAGCTTAAGGTAATCGGTGGTCGGGCGAAAAAGGCGAAATGCCTGCCCGAGTCCACCAGTTGACTATGCACTACCTGCTCCCCCGAACGCTATTCATTCCTTACTTCTTTCCTTCCCCCACACGCTATGTTTGATTATCTCATTGTTGGAGCCGGTTTTGCCGGCAGCGTGCTGGCCGAGCGGCTGGCCACCCGCAGCAACAAAAAAGTCCTCGTAATTGACAAGCGCAGCCATATTGCTGGCAACGCCTACGACCATTATAATGAGGATGGCATTTTGGTGCACAAATACGGCCCGCACATCTTTCACACCAATTCGAAAGATGTGTTCGAATACCTCGGAAACTTTACCGACTGGCGGCCCTACGAGCACCGCGTGCTCGCTTCGGTAGATGGCCAGCACGTGCCGATGCCCATCAACCTCGACACTATCAACAAGCTCTACGGCCTGAACCTGACCAGCTTTGAGGTAGAAGAGTTCTTCGCGTCTGTGGCCGAACACGTCGATGTCATCAAGACCTCCGAGGATGTAGTGGTGAGCAAAGTAGGCCGTGAGCTCTACAACAAGTTCTTCAAGAACTACACCAACAAGCAGTGGGGCCTCGACCCCTCGCAGCTCGACAAGTCGGTGACCAGCCGCGTGCCTACCCGCACCAACCGCGACGACCGGTACTTCACTGACACCTACCAGGCCATGCCCCTGCACGGCTACACCCGGATGTTTGAGAACATGCTCAATCACCCGAATATCAAGGTGATGCTGAACACGGACTACCACGAAATCATGGACTTCATTCCCTTCAAGGAAATGATTTTTACGGGACCGGTGGATGAATATTTCGACTTTACATTTGGCAAGCTGCCCTACCGCTCGCTCGAATTCCGGCACGAAACGCTCAACAAGGAGAAGCACCTCGCCGCGCCCGTCGTGAACTACCCCAACGACAACCTCTACACGCGCATCACCGAGTTCAAGGCCCTCACCGGCCAGGAGCACCCCAAAACGGCCCTCGTCTACGAGTACCCGCAGGCTGAAGGCGACCCGTACTACCCCATTCCGATGCCCGAAAACGCCGAGCTCTATAACAAGTACAAGAAGCTGGCTGACGAAACGCCGGGCGTGCATTTCGTGGGCCGCCTCGCCACCTACAAGTACT
>JAYSZD010000073.1:0-2256 GCA_043738185.1 Hymenobacter sp.
GTCGCCACTCTAGTATTGGCTATAAGAAGCCCTATTACTTTCACCAACAACAACTTGCCAACATCACCCAATTCTCTCCTGTCTAACTAGACCACCTCATTCTAGCCGCTTAAACTGTTTGGGAGAGTTGCTTGAATTAACAGGTTCTTTTCTACATTCACGTTCCGCTACCTAACTCATAATCAGCTTGAAAAACTTCTCCCCCCCCCTACCCCGCGCAAGCATTCGCTTCTGTATGGCGCAATCATAGCCTGTACGGTCATCTCCTGTTCGAAGGGTACACCAGAAGACGTCCCTGGTCCTCGGGCAGCTACGCCCCCAGCTACTTACGTGGTAACGGAGCCAGCCGCTCGGCAAGTGGCAGAAAATATTGCGCGTAGCGCTGAGGTGTATGCGCAATACCGGCACAATGTGACGACAGGCGACACGCAACGAATTTTTCGGGGCAAACAAGCTATTCTACGCTTCACGGCAGTGCCGGCCACCGACGGAAAACCAGCTTTCTATGCTTGTGATTACCAGAATGGCGGGTTTGCTTTGGTGGCCGCCGACCGGCACATGCGCCCTATTTTAGCCTTTTCCGAACACGGCTCTTTCCGCTACGACGCCGTCCCGAAAGCCAGCCGAGCAGCAGCAGCAGCAGCAGTAGTTGCGCCGGCAATGCCCGAAGGCTTGTTGACGTGGGTGGAGACCACCACGGCAGCGGCCGTAGCCTTGCGGCAATACCCCGACGCTCAAAACACCGTACCTGGCGCAGCGGAAGCTTGGCAAAGCCTGGAATCTCCTATCTGCCCAATAAGCGGCGACCCCGACGTTGACTTTGCCTGTGAAAATCAGCCTCCTGTTATCACCACGCAGCGCGGCCCCCTCTTGACTACCTCATGGGGCCAGGATGCCCCGTACAATGCCAATTGCCCGGTTGTAGACGGGGTTCGGTGCCCAACGGGTTGCGTTGCCACGGCGATGGCGCAAGTTATGCGCTACTGACAGCGCCCCCTATCCTATTCCTGGACGGCCATGCCCAATGGCCCACTCAATGCATTTTCGGGAAACTTTCCGGCGCTGGCCCAATTGATGAGTAATGTGGGACAGAGCATTTCGACGGACTATAAACCCCAGGGCTCAGGGGCCAGTTCGTATCGAATAAGCCCTGCTTTTAAAAACAACTTTGGCTACCGCTCGGCCGACTATCGTGCTTACCCCAATGCTTCGAATGGCAGTAATGCGACCACCTTGTTGCTGCCGAACTGCTCATACACCGACATTATGAGCAATTTTAACCAAGGCCAGCCCGTTATTTTCGGTGGCTACACTCAGCAGGGTAACTTTTTCGGCGTTAAATGGCCTGACGGAGCCGGCCATGCCTGGGTGAGCGACGGCTACATCCAAACAGCTTATGTGTTTACTGGCATCACTTTTCTGCAGTTTCACATGAACTGGGGCTGGGACCAACGATACAATGGGTGGTACTCTTTCAATAACTGGCAGATAAATACGGGCAATGGCACGACCACAAACTACCGGTATTGTCAGGATGCGGTCATCAACATTCGTCCCTAAGCTCATGAAACGCTCCTGCCTTACCTCCCTTGTTCTGCTATTGGTACTCACCACAGGCTGTGAAGAACCGGTGAAGCCCAATGGCAATGTCATGCCCAATCCGCTCTACTTCGTCCTCTTAGATAAGCAGGGCAACGAGTTGTTTACCAGCACCGACACGCCCATCAGGATTTCCTCTTTTAACAGCAAGGGAAAACGGTTCTACATAGAAAGTGGAACAGAATACCCGGATGGCAATACCAAAATGATACGGCCCACACTGTTCAGCGCGGAGTACCCTTATCATTTCGTCTGTAGCTCGCTGTCTATACCATTAGCCAGCAGCCAGGGCAGCAAAGAGTGGTACCTGGAGCTGAACGGCAAAACGGATACGCTACACTTCGACGTGCGGCACAACCGGCCCGACGCGCTTTACAATCAGTTTGACGTCGTGGCCGTTTCCTTCAACGGCAAGCCAGTGGCAGATAACGGAAGCCTGCTCACCAGCGTTTACTACGTGTTGCGCCGTTCGCGCTGAGTGGCTGGGGGGCCACTGCCCACTGAGCGAGGAGGCCCAAGCCAAAAAAGTGGGGCGCATAGCCCGGCAGTGGGGCCCTCACCTACTGCCCGTATTTACCGCGAAACTTCTTCTCCAGATACGTCTGCTTGTTTTCGAGCGAGATGTTGCGGCCGTCGATAAAGGCGCGTGAGACGGCA
>JAYSZD010000074.1:0-5556 GCA_043738185.1 Hymenobacter sp.
ACCGGCTTAATCGCGCCGGTGCAGGCTCAAAATGCCGACGACCAGGACGCGCCCCCACCGCCCAAGCGCGAGCTGCGCGGCATGTGGATTGCCACCGTCGAAAACATTGACTGGCCCCGGCAGCGCGGCCAAACGCCCGAGCAGTACCGCCGCGACTACCTGCGCCTGCTCGATGCCGGGCAGCGGGCCGGCCTCAACGCCGTGTTTGTGCAAATCCGGCCGGCTTCGGATGCCTTTTATAAGTCGGACCTGGAGCCCTGGAGCAAGTGGCTGACCGGCACGCAAGGCAAGGCCCCAGCCAACGATGACGACCCCCTGCCCTTCCTCATCACCGAGGCGCACCGGCGCGGGATGGAATTCCACGCCTGGTTTAACCCCTACCGGGCCACGATGGACTCGGTGACGGCCCGGCTGGCGGCCAACCACCCCTACCGGCAGCATCCGCAGTGGTTTTTGCGCTACGGCGGGCAGCTGCTCTACAATCCGGGCTTGCCCGAGGTGCGGGCCCACATCACCCGCGTGATTCTGGACGTGGTGCGGCGCTACGATATCGATGCGGTGCATTTCGACGACTATTTCTACCCGTATCCGGCGCCGGGCAAGGTATTTCACGACGAAGCCGCCTTTCGCGACCACAACCCCGAAGGCATTACCAATCTGGCCGACTGGCGCCGCAACAACGTGAACGTGCTGATTCGCGACCTGCACGACAGCATTCAATCGGCCAAGCGCTGGGTGAAGTTCGGCATCTCGCCTTTCGGTGTCTGGATGAACAAATCGGCCCACCCGCTGGGCTCCGACACCCGCGCCGGGCAGCCGTCCTACGCCAACCTCTACGCCGACTCACGGCTGTGGCTGGAGAAAGGCTGGATTGACTACATCGTGCCACAGCTGTACTGGAGCACCAATTTCAAGCTTGTGCCCTACCCCATTCTGCTCGAATGGTGGACCCGCAACCACTTCGACCGCCACCTCTACATTGGGCAGGGCACCTACCGGATGCTGGAAAGTACCCGTTCGGACACCACTTGGCGCAACCCGCGCGAGCTGCCGCGCCAAATCCGCCTCAACCGCTCCTACGGCGAGGAGGTGACCGGCAGCGTGTTTTTCTCGGCCAAATCGGTGCTGGCCAACCCCCTGCACACCACCGACACCCTGCGCCAGAACCTGTACCGCCACCCGGCCCTGGTGCCCACCATGCCGTGGATGGACGCCCTGCCGCCCCAGCCCGTGGCCAACCTGCTGCTACGCCGCCTGGGCGCCACTGTCACGCTGAGCTGGCAGCCGGGCCCGGTGGCCACCGATGGCGACGCTGCCACCTACTACGTGCTTTACCGCTTTGGTGCCAACGAAAGGAGCACGCCAAACGACCCGCGCCGCATTCTGGCCCTGCCCCGCCCCGCGCCCGGCTTCCCGGCCACCTACGTCGATACCACCGCCGTGCCCGGCCAGGCCTATGCCTACTACGTCACAGCCGTAGACCGTCTGCACAACGAGAGCCGGCCCATGCGCGTCATCACCAACGGCCAGCTGCTGCCCGAACTCGCCCAGGGCCAGACGCCCACCGGCACCGGTGCCGCCGCCCCGGCACCCGCGGCCACTCCGCCAGCAGTGGCCGTGGCTCCGCCGCGAGCGGTGCCGCTACCTTCGACTTCGGAGGGAAGTAGAGCGGGAGCCAGCCAGCCCGTTAAAGTCAAAACCAAGGCTAAGGCTAAGCGGCGCGGCTTTTTCTCGCGGCTTTTTGGGCGGTAGGGGTTGGGGTCCACGGCGCCGAAGAGATAATCTTTTTGTGCAGAATCCGTACCTCCTACCAGCCGCGGCGCCGGACGCGGGGCTCGTTAGCATCAACTACTCTGGTTATTGACTCTTTATCAATGCTTAAAAAAATATTTTACTGGTCTATTGCCGTGCTTAGCATGCGCTGGCCGGCCGCGCGCAAATTGGGCAAACGGCCCCGCCAGTCGCACCCAGGCCGGTGCGGCCCGCCTTGCCGGCCCTGCCAGCCTCGCCCCGGCAGCTGTTTCCGGGGTTGTTTGAAGCGGTGCAGCTGGGTCGCGTTTTTGTCGATAATAAAACCTTCGTCGATGCCGCGCCCCGGCAGCGGCCGGCCACCATTCTGGCAGCCTGGAACCGCGAGAAAACCCAGCCGGGCTTTCAGCTCAAAGCGTTTGTTGAGGCGCACTTCGACCTGCCTGCGGAGGGCGCCACGCCTTTCCAAAGCAACGTAGACGCCGGCCTGCGCCACCACCTCGATACCTTATGGACCGTGCTGGCCCGGCCCGCCGCACCCGCCCCCGACCCTACCGATTCGCTGGCGGCCTACCGCTCTCTGCTGGCATTGCCCCAGCCCTACATCGTGCCCGGCGGCCGTTTCCGCGAGGTCTATTACTGGGATTCGTACTTCACGATGCTGGGCCTGGCCGAGGCCGGTAAGAACAGGCTACTGAACAACCTCACCGACAACTTTGCCTTCCTCATTAACCGCTACGGCTTCGTGCCCAACGGCAACCGCAGCTACTACCTCACCCGGTCGCAGCCCCCATTTTTTTCCAGCATGGTGGCCCTGATGGCCAAGCGACAGGGCAATGGCATGCTGCTGCGCTACCGCGTGGCCTTGGAGCGCGAGTACCGCTACTGGATGCTGGGGGCCGAAAAACTCGCGCCCGGCACCGCCACCCACCGCGTGGTGCGTCTGCCCGGCGGTGCCATCCTGAACCGCTATTGGGACGAGAGCACGCAGCCGCGCGAAGAATCTCACGCCGAAGACGTGGCCTCGGCCAAAGGCAGCAAGCAGCCGCCCGCGCAGTTCTACCGCAACGTGCGAGCGGCAGCGGCGTCGGGCTGGGATTTCAGCAGCCGCTGGTTTGCGGCCGGGGGCGAGCTGGGCAGCATTCAAACCACCGATTTGGTACCCGTAGACCTCAACTGCCTCCTCTACCAGATGGAGCAAACCCTGGCCGAAGCTTGCCAGGCAGCCGGGCAGCCGGCGCAGGCCCGCAGCTACGCCGCCAAAGCCAGCCGCCGCCAGGCCGCCCTGCTGGCCCTGAGCTGGGACCCGAAAATGGGCTGGTTTCAGGACTACAACTGGCGGAAGCGGCAACGCTCTCCCATTCGCACGCTGGCGGGCGTGTTTCCATTGGCGTTTGGCCTGGCCACCCCCGCTCAGGCCAAGCGGGTGGCTACGAATCTGAAAGCCAACTTCCTAAAACCCGGCGGCCTGGTTACCACGCTCAGCAAAACTGGCCAGCAATGGGACGCGCCCAACGGCTGGGCGCCATTGCAGTATCTGGCCATCGACGGGTTGCGGCGCTACGAGCAGCGCCCACTGGCCGATACCATTGCCCTGCGCTGGGTGCGGCTGAACCGCCGCGTATTCGCCCAAACCGGCAAGCTGCTGGAAAAGTATGATGTGACGGACCCCACCCGCCCCGCCGGCGGCGGCGAGTACCCCTTGCAGGACGGCTTCGGCTGGACCAATGGCGTGCTGCTGCGGCTGCTGGAGTGGTACAAGCTGAACTGAGTGCCCGACCTTTGAACCCTCGTTTTTCCCTTCCTGCCCTTGAATCCCCACCTCGCCCGCCTGCACCAGATTGCCAGCCAGCCCAGCCGCCGTATTATCGGCCTGATGTCGGGCACCTCGCTCGATGGACTTGATGTGGCTTTGTGCCGCCTCACCGGGCACGGGCCCGACACCCGGCTGGAGCTGGAGCAGTTCCGCACCGTGCCGTATAGCGACGACACGCGGGCCCGCATTCGCACCGTGTTTGCCAGGGAGCAGGTCAGCCTGGAATACCTCACCCTGCTCCACCCCTGGCTGGGCCGCCTGCACGCGGGCGCGGTGCTGGACTGCCTGCGCGAGTGGCAAATCCGCCCCGACGCAATCGACCTGATTGCCAGCCACGGCCAGACGGTGTACCACGCACCGCAGCACCAGCACCGGCGCCTCGAATTCCCCCAAAATGCCACCCTGCAGCTCGGCGACGGCGACCACGTGGCCGTGGGCACGGGCATCATTACCCTGAGCGACTTCCGCCAGAAACACGTGGCGGCCGGCGGCGAAGGGGCTCCGCTGGCTGCGTACGGCGACTTTTTGTTGCTGAGCAGTCCCAACGAGGAACGACTGCTGCTCAACCTGGGCGGCATCGCCAATTTCACCTATCTGCCCCGTACTGGCGGCGATGCCCGCACCGCTTTCAGCACCGATACCGGGCCGGGCAATACCCTGCTCGATGCCACCGTGCGGATTTTCCGCCCCGGCCTGCAGTACGACGAGGACGGCCGGCTGGCGGCGGATGGACAGGTGCACCAAGGGCTGTTATCGGCGCTGCTGGGCCATGCCTTTTTCGTGGCGCCGCTGCCCAAAACCACCGGCCCGGAGCTGTTCAGTCCCGATTACCTGGCCAACGCACAGGAGCGCAGCGGCACGCTGGCCTTGGGCCTGGAAGACACGCTGGCGACGCTGGCCGAGTTCAGTGCCATGGGCGTGGCGCGGGCCGTGGAAGCGGCTTTTGCCGAGCGGCTGGCGCCCACGGCCATCTACACCAGCGGCGGCGGGGCGCACAACCCGGTGCTCATGGCCGCGCTCAAGCGCCACCTGCCGCTGGCCAACTTCGTTTCCACCGACGTGCTGGGCGTGCCCGGCGATGCCAAGGAGGCCATTCTGTTTGCGGTGCTGGCCAACGAGGCGGTGGCGGGCCAGCCGGTGGCCATTGGGGCCGGGCGGCAGCGCGTGCCGGCCGTGAGCCTGGGCAAAATCTCCTGGCCAGGGTAAGCGAAGGCCTGCGTTTGCTTGCGCGAAGAAATTAACGACCTTCGCTTGGGACCAGTGCCCCGCCGTTTCCACCGCCCCATGCCCACCACCACCCGCCTCACCGGCGACCACTACGCCGAACCGCTCAGGCCGAACGTTGCCGCCGGGCCCGGCCGCCTTGTTTCGCTCGACGTTTTCCGGGGCCTCACCGTGATGGCCATGATTCTGGTGAACAACCCCGGCGACTGGGGCCACATCTACCCACCTTTCGAGCACGCAGCGTGGCACGGCTGCACGCCGACGGACCTCATTTTCCCGTTTTTCCTGTTCATCGTGGGCGTGAGCCTGGTATATGCCCTGGACGGCCCGAAGCAGCTGGGCGGCTCCCAAAGCGCCCTGCTTTGGCGGGTGCTGCGGCGGGCAGCCGTGATTTTTGGCATTGGCCTGTTCCTGGCGCTGTACCCGAAGTTCGACTTGGCCGCAGTGCGGATTCCGGGCGTGCTGCAACGCATTGCGCTGGTGTTTCTGGGGTGTGGCCTTGTGTTTTTGAAAACCAGCTGGCGCACGCAGCTCGGGCTGCTGGCCGCCGTGCTGGTGGGCTACGCGGGGCTGCTGCAGCTGGTGCCGGTGCCCGGCTTCGGCCCCGCCAACCTGGAGCCCGCCACCAACCTCGGCGCCTGGCTCGACCGCCTGCTCCTCGGCGAGGCCCACCTCTGGAACCAAAGCAAAACCTGGGACCCCGAAGGCCTGCTGGGCACCCTGCCCGCCCTGTGCACCGGCTTGCTGGGCGTGCTCAGCGCGCAGTG
>JAYSZD010000075.1:0-2256 GCA_043738185.1 Hymenobacter sp.
TGTGCATGTTGAGCTCGGCAAAAACCTGCGCCGCACGGTCCAGGGGCTCTGGCGTAGGACAGACGTCTTCCAGGTGCACCCGGATTTCGCCCGAAGTCCGCACTTCAGCCCGACGAATGGCCGCCACCAGCGCCGCATCCTGCTCAGAGGTGAGAAAGCTTTTCATTCGCTGCTATTGAATTATCACAAATCGATTGAACGTCATGCTTCGACAAGCTCGGCATAACAGACGACTATCAGTGTCGCATCACTCCCTTAGAACTGAACCGTGGGCGCCTTGCTGGCGGCGGCGTCGGCTTCGAAATAAGGCTTCTCAGCAAAGCCGTACATCTTGGCAAACAGGTTGTTGGGAAACGACTTCACGGTGCTGTTGTAGTCGTTGGTGACGGTATTGAACTTGTTGCGCTCCACGTTGATGCGGTTTTCGGTGCCTTCAATCTGGGCTTGCAGCTCCTGGAAGTTGGCGTTGGTTTTCAGCTCCGGGTAGTTCTCGGAAACGGCCAGCAGCCGGCCCAGGCCCGAGGAGAGCTGGCTCTGCGCGGCTTGAAACTTCTGGATGTTTTCGGGCGTGAGCTGGTCGGCCGAGATGTTGACGCTGGTGGCTTTGGCTCGGGCTTCCATCACGCTGGTAAGGGTGGCCTGCTCCTGCTTGGCGGCGCCTTTCACGGTGTTCACCAGGTTGGGAATAAGGTCGGCTCGACGCTGGTAAGAGCTTTGCACGTTGGCCCACTGGCCTTTCACGGCCTGCTCTTTCTCGGTCATGGAGTTGAAGCCGCAGGAGGACTGGGTGAGCAAAAGGGCCAGGCCCACGAAGTAAATAAGGAAGCGTTTCATGATGAGGTGAGGGAATGAAAGGGTAAGAAGTTGAGAAGGGGTGATTTTCAGGCCGACCCAAACCTTGAAGCGGCGGGGCCGGTTTAGGTCGGGTTTGGCGCAAAGTACGCAGCTTGGCCCCAGTGGTTGTAGCTTGCTCCCTAGCTGGGCCCGTTTTCGCACCCACTCACCTGCTTCCAACCACCCCCATGAAAGCTGTTATTCCCGTTGCCGGCATTGGCTCGCGCCTGCGTCCCCACACCCATACCCAGCCCAAAACTCTGGTACCGGTGGCCGGCAATACCATTCTGGGCCATATCATCGACCGGCTGCGCAACGCTGGCATCACCGAGTTTGTGTTCATCGTGGGCTATCTGGGCGATAAAATCGTGCGCTACGTGCGCCGCCACTACCCGGCCCTCAACGCCACCTTCGTGGTGCAGGAGCCCCGCGAAGGCATTGGCCACGCCCTGTGGCTGGCCCGCGAAAACTTCCGCCACGACACCGACGGCGTGCTCATCCTGCTCGGCGACACCATCGTGGACGTGGACCTGCCCGCCCTGCTGGCCACGCCCGGCTCGGTGCTGGCCGTGAAGGAGGTGAAAACGCCCAGCCTGTTCGGGCTGGTGGAAACCGGCGCTGGCGGGCGGGTGAGCAAGGTAGTGGAGAAGCCCAAAATTCCGAAATCGAACTTCGCCATGGTGGGCCTCTACAAGCTGGCCTACCCCGAAAAGCTGGCCCAGGCCCTGGAATGGCTCTACGATACCGACGTGCGCACCCACGGCGAGCTGCAGCTCACCGACGCCCTCATGCACCTCATCGAGGAAGGCGAGGTGATGACCACTGCCTCCGTAGACAACTGGTTTGACTGCGGACGCAAGGAAACGCTGCTCGAAGCCAATGCCCGGCTGCTCAACACGGCCGAGTTTCTGGAGCCGCGCGACTACTCCGAGTTTCCCGACGCCGTGATTATCCCGCCGGTCAGCATCGGGCGCGGCTGCCAGATTTCGCACTCCATCATCGGCCCCAACGTGGCCATCGGCGACAAAACCATCATCAAGAACTGCATCCTAAGCGACTCCATCATCGGCACCTACTCCGAGTTGCGCTCGGCCGTGATGCACGACTGCATCGTGGGCTCCGACGCCTCCTTCCGCGGCATGAACCATTCGCTCAATATTGGGGACAACACGGAGATTGACTATAGCTAAGGCAGTTTCGGGACTGTTGTATAGTAGCGCGGACTTGTAGTCCGCGAGTGCAAGTAACCTAATGACTTGCGGACTACAAGTCCCTACCGGGCACGGCCACGCTACAGCCTGGCCGTACACTGACTCTGAAACCGCATCAGGGGGACAACATGACGGGCTCATACGCTATTAAATTCAAAAATATCTAAATACTAAAATATTCCGCTACCTTGCCGGTGGCTCGACTTGACGG
>JAYSZD010000076.1:0-2254 GCA_043738185.1 Hymenobacter sp.
GCCCGCGCCGACGAGCTGCGGCTCGCCTACGACGAGTTGCAGGCGAGCCTGGCCACCACCGACCAGCTCCAGACCCTGGATGAGCTGAAAACGCGCTTCTTCACCAACATCAGCCACGAGCTGCGCACGCCGCTCACGCTCATCCTCAGCCCTCTGGAGCAGCTGCTGACCGAACCGGCCCCCCGCCCCGAGCTGCGGCCCATGCACCGCAACGCCCAGCGCCTGCTGCACCTCATCAGCCAGCTGCTCGACATTGCCCGACTTGAAGCGGGGCAGCTGCGGCTGCTGGCCGTGCCCACGGACCTGGGCCGGGCGGTGCACGCCAGCGCGGAGGCCTTTGCGCCCCTGGCCCAGGCCCGCCAGGTGGCCCTGCTGCTGGAAACTGTTGCGCCCTCGCCGGCCGCCCCGCCACTGTACGCCGACGCCGACAAGCTGGAGCAGATACTTTACAACCTGCTCAGCAACGCGCTCAAGTTTACGCCCGCTGGCGGGCAGGTACGCCTAAGCGTTGCGTATGACGAGCAGTACGCCACCGTCGCGGTGCAGGACACCGGCATTGGCATCGCCGCGGCGGACCTGCCGGGCGTGTTCGAGCGGTTCCGGCAGGGCGGCGTGGGGCGGCAGCGGCAATACGGCGGTTCCGGCGTGGGGCTGGCCCTGGTGCGGGAGCTGGCGGCGCTGCACGGCGGTGCGGCCACGGCCCGCAGCACCGTGGGCGAGGGCAGCACCTTTGTGGTGCGGCTGGCCCTGGGCACGGCCCATTTGGCCGGCCACGACCTGGGGCCAGCGCCGCTCCCCGACGAAGCGGCCGCCAGCGCTGCGCTGGTCCCGTGGCGGTCCATTGCGGCCGCTGAGCTGACGCCGGAGCCCGATGAAACAGCGCTGCGGGAAGAGGCGCTAACGGCCGGCGCGGCGGCCGACGCCCGCCCGCTGCTGCTCATCGTGGACGACAGTGCCGACCTGCGCCACTACCTGCGGCAGTGCCTGCAGGCCGACTACCGGCTGTTGCTGGCCGCCGACGGTGAGCAGGGACTGGCCCGCGCCCAGGCGGCCATGCCCGACCTGGTGGTGAGCG
This sequence comes from Hymenobacter sp., assembly GCA_043738185.1. Taxonomy (GTDB): domain Bacteria; phylum Bacteroidota; class Bacteroidia; order Cytophagales; family Hymenobacteraceae; genus Hymenobacter. Next base: position 1,076 of record JAYSZD010000076.1, read on the forward strand.
ACCTGATGATGCCGGGCCTGGACGGACAGGAGCTGTGTCGCCGCCTGAAAACCGACGAGCGCACCTCCCACATCCCCATTGTGCTGCTCACGGCGCTCACGAATGACACGGCGCGGCTGGTTGGGTTGGAGAACGGGGCCGACGACTACCTGACCAAACCCTTTCGGCCGGCCGAGCTGCGGGCGCGGGTGCGCAACCTGATTGCGGGCCGCCAGCAGCTGCGCGAGCGGTTCGGGCGCGAAGTGACCTTGCAGCCCCGCGCCATTCGCCTCACTTCGGTCGATGAGCAGTTTGTGAACCGGGCGCTGGCCGTGGTGGAGGCAAACCTGGCCAACCCGGAGTTCAGCGCCGAAGCCTTCGCCGCCGAAATGGCGCTGAGCCGCATGCAGCTGCACCGCAAGCTCAAGGCCCTCACCGACCAGTCGGCCACGGAGTTTGTGCGCACGCTGCGGCTGCAGCGGGCGGCGCAGTTGCTGGCAGCCGGCGCCGCCAACGTCGCCGAAGCCGCCGAGGCCACGGGCTTCATCAACCTGTCGCACTTCGCCCGCGGCTTTCGGGAGCTGCACGGGCAGCTGCCGTCGGTCTTCGCGGCGGCGCGAGCCAAGTAGGCGGGCGAGCGGGACTGCCGTTGCCCAGCAAAGCACCAGCCGACTATTTTTTCGAAATAGTACCAAGCGGGTTATCGTGTTAATATATTGATAATTAACATGATAAATACCGTGTTACAGGCCGGTTGAAAGTTGTTACAGACGGGTTGACGGGGGCGGGGGCGCGGCGGGCACTTTTGTTGGGTCGGAAACGAAGGGCGGCTCCGCCTGGGCGGTTTCGGCCGCTGCTCCCTTCCTCCGGCTGCTATGGTGACTCGTTTTTCCTCCTGGTTTCGCGCTGCCCTGCTACTTGCCTTGCTGCTGACAGCTCGTTGGTCGGTGCGTGCCCAAAGCGGGGGCGTGGGTACGATTACGCCCGATGCCCCGGCGGTCTTTGACGTGCGGGCGGCCGCCATGGGCCTGCTCGTGCCGCAACGCCCGGCGGCCCGGCGTGCCGCCGCCACGCCGGCCATTGCCTTGCTGGCGTACCAGCCCGACGGCGCGGCCGGTTGCTGTTTTAACCCCGGGCCACCCGCCGGCCTGAAAATCCGGCTCGCCCAATGGGGCGCCGCCCACATCGCCCTGCCGCCCC
>JAYSZD010000077.1:0-5551 GCA_043738185.1 Hymenobacter sp.
GCTTTGTGGTCGACTACACGCTGGAACAGCTCGACGCCTTGCTCGACCCCGCCCTTTTCCAGCGTCTCAATCGCCAGGTAATTGCCCAACTGTCGGCCGTGCGGCGCCTACAACCCTATTTCAGCGGCAAAATGGCCGTGGAGCTGCACCCCGCCGCCAAAGAAGAAGTAGTGGTGAGTCGCGAAAAAACGGCAGCCGTGCGAGCCTGGCTGGAAGGGTAGCTTTTCGCGTATCTTGTTGGTATAATTCCCAAATGCTATGACTGCTATCACGCTTAAAAGCCCCGTACTCGAACGCCTCAGCGACGAAGAGTTCTACCAGCTTTGCATGGATAACCGCGACCAGCGCATCGAACGCGACGCCGCCCACCAAATCACCATCATGCCGCCTACTAACTCCGAAACCGGGGCTGCCAACGGGCAGATTACTCGCCTGCTGGGCAACTGGAACGAAGATACCCAAGCAGGTATCGTGTTCGATTCCTCCGCCGGCTTTTACCTGAACACCGGGGCCATGCTCTCGCCCGATGCCAGCTGGATTGCGCGGGCCAACTGGGATGCACTTCTTGCGGAAGACCGGCGCGGGTTTGCCCGCATCTGCCCCGATTTCGTGGTGGAGCTGCTCTCGCCCACCGACCGCCTCACCGACACCATGCGCAAAATGGAGCACTGGCTCGAAGCCGGCGCCCGCCTCGGCTGGCTCATCGCGCCCGGCACCGAATCGGTGTATATTTTCGAGCCCGGCCAGCCCGTGCGCCCCGTCGTGGGTTTCGACCAGGATTTGGTGGCCGGCCCGGTCCTGCCCGGCTTCACACTGGAGCTACGGCGGCTGCGAATCCAATTGTAGCGCAGACTTTGTAGTCCGCGTCCCCGCGCCCTTGAAGCCATTCAACTGGCGCGGGGTCGCGGACTACAAAGTCCGCGCTACGCTATTATCTATCCAGCCAGCTTTTGAACACCTGCACCTTCTCGCGGCTCACCAGCACCTGAGCGTCGGGGGCGGTGGGTTTTAGCACGGTTTGGAGGCGGGAGTTGGTGTAGTGAATGATGTCGTGAATGGCGGTTTGCTGGGCCAGGTAGGCGCGGTTGAGGCGGAAGAAGCGGCGCGGGTCGAGCAGGGTTTCGAGCTGGTCCATGGTGTAATCAACCACGAATTTGCGGCCTTCGACGGTTTGCAGAAAGGTGGCCTTTTCGAGGCTGAAGAAGTAGGCCATCTGGTCAAGGAGCACCACTTTCAGGTGCTCGCCCACGCGCACCACGAACTGGGTTTTGTAGCTGGCGGCGGGCGGCGCTTGCTGCATTTGCTGCACCAGCTGGGCCAGCAGCGCCGGGTCGAAGGCGGGGGTTGGGGCAGCTACGGCGGCGGGCAGGCGCTGGCGCAGCTTGTGCAGGGCGGCGGCCAGCTCCTCTTCGTCGATGGGCTTGAGCAGGTAGTCCACGCTGTTCACTTTGAAGGCTTGCAGGGCGTACTGGTCGTAGGCGGTGGTGAAAATGACCGGGCAGCGCACGGCGGTTTGCTCGAAAATCTCAAAGCTGAGGCCGTCGGCCAGGTGAATATCCAGAAACAGCACATCGGGCGCGGGGCCGGTTTCGAGCAGCTGCACGGCCTGGCGCACGGCTTCGGCGGTGCCTAGCACCTGCACCGGTTCGGGCTGGCGGCCCAGCATATCGGCGAGGCGGCGGGCGGCCAGGGGCTCGTCTTCGACGATGAGGGCGCGGAGGGGCATCTTTTGAATTAAAAATGAATAATTAAAAATTAAAAACGCAGGAGAACAAATAAAGGAGTGGGCGCTGGTTAGCTCATTTTTAATTCTTCATTTTTAATTTTTAATTAAAGTATCAGCAGCGGCAGGGTTACCACAAACTCCCCGTTTTCCTCGCTGATGAGGAGGGGCTTGCTGGTGAGGAAGGCGTAGCGGGCGGCCAGGTTTTTCAGGCCCAGGCCCGACGACTCGCCCGGCGCGAGGCGGCGCGGGCGCCGGGTGTTGCGCACCATGAGCGTGCCGGCGGCCGCGTCCAGCGTCACGCACAAACGCAGGGGGTCGGTTTGGAAGGCCGTGTTGTGCTTGATGACGTTTTCGAGGAGCAGCTGCAGGGCCAGCGGGGGCACGAAGTAGGGCGCTACGGCGGCCGGAGCCAGCACCATTTCCACGGCCAGGGCGTCGCCCAGGCGGGTTTTCTGCAGGAACAAATAGCTTTCGGCAAACTTTAGCTCGGCGGCCAGCGGCACCAGCTCCTGGCTTTCGCTGTCGAGCACGTAGCGGTAGACCTGGCTGAGCTGGCGGATGAAGCGCACGGCGCGCGGCGGGTCGTTTTCCTCCACCAGACTGGTGAGGGCGTTGAGGGAATTGAACAGAAAATGCGGGTCCACCTGCCGGCGCAGGCTGTCGAGGCGGGCCACGGCGGTTTCCTTTTCCAGCCGCTCGGCGCGCACGGCGGCTTCGCGCCACTGATAAAAAAACGCCCGGCTGTGGTTGAACAGCGAGATGATGACCGTGATGACGAGCGGCAGCATCAGCGGCCAGTACATATCCGCTGAAAAAAGCTGGCTCACCGGCCGGCCGCGCAGCAGCAGCATCACCGCATTCATCAGCAGAATAACCAGCAGGGAGCCGCCCAGCGACACGGCCAGCGTGAGCAGCAGGCGCCGGCCGGGCCGCACCGTCCAGGCGTGGCGGCGGTTCAGCCACTCCACCACGAAGCCATTGGTGAGCCACAGGCCCATGCTGTACATGAGCGTGTAGCCGTAGGTGAGGGCAAAAGCCGACCAGCTGCGCAGGGCATTGGGATTCACCAGCACGCTGATAACGAGCGATAGCACCAGCATGATGCGGGTAGCTTTCAGCACACTTTGCCAGGAAGAGCTGGGCAGATAGGACCATTTCTCCGGCCGGAGCTCGGCGGCAAAAGGTGCGGCCGTGGACGTGGAATCAGGAATTTCGGGGGCAGCAGGCACGACGAGCGACATGGCGGGGTTGAGGGGCTAAAGCTAGCGCGGTTTCGGGGTTACCGTACACTTTCTGGTTGAATTAAAAATTCAAAATGAATAATTAAAAATTTGCTTTTCAACACCTTGCTCATTTTTAATTATTCATTTTGAATTATTCATTTTGAATTTTTAACTCTATTCACTGCTCCAGGAAGAAAGGGCCCGAAGTTCCGGCTGAACTTCGGGCCCGGAGGTTGGACTAGCGGCCGGCGGCCGGCCCTACTTGGCGGCCGTGGCGGGCGCGTCGTACTGTTTCAGGCGGCCCAGCAGCTGGCGCTCGCCCCAGTTGGGGGCTAGTGCGTGGGCAGGCTTGTAGGCGGCGAAGCGGGTTTTACCTTCTTCGTACACGGGCTTGGCGACATCGGCCCCGCCACCGAACATTTTGGGGGTGTAGTAGAGGTTGTTGGCCTGCACCAGGTAGATGCGCGGGTTGGCCGGATTCAGCTTTTTGGCTTCGGCCAGGGCCTCGTTCACCAGCGTGGAGTACTTCATTGAGCGCATCATGGGCGAGATACCGAGGCGGGCCTGGTGGATGTAGGCCTGGAGTACGAGCACCTCGGAGGCCTCGCTGCCCAGCTTGCGGGCGCGGGCCAGGGCGGCTTCGGCCTGGTCGAGGGTACGGTCTTTGGCGTCGCCGTCGGCCTTGCTCTGAAAGCAGTTGATGAGCAGGGCGTAGGCTTTGTAGTAGGCGGGGTGCCAATCGGTAGGCGCCACGGTGCCGGCCCGGTCAAACTTGTTGGCCAGCTGCTGGAGCTGGGCGGGGTCGCCGGTGCTCAGCACTTCGGTGATGGTGGCGGCCATCATCTCCGTGTAGCCGGCCGGGGTCGCTCCTGGCAAGGCCGCGGCAGCAGTAGCGACCGGGGCCGGACCAGACTGCGCGGCGGCCGAAAACGAAGCGACGACAAGGGCGAGAAAGAGAACGTGCTTTTTCATAACAGCGAAGAAAAAAAGTGAAAAATGGGGGTTGAAAGCGTGGGTGGCGGCGCTTGCCGTAGTTGATGATTCAAAGGTGGCCCCCGGCCGCAGCCCCCGAAATTTTAAGTGGCCGAAGCGTCGGATGAGGCAGATGAACCGTCGAAATCCCTGACCAGTGGCTCGGGCCGTTTTCACAGCCCGGCCGGCGGCAGCCGCCCGTGCAAAGCGCGCGGACCAGCTCCGGCCCAGGCCGCCGCCAGCCATACCCTTTTCTGCCCGTGCAACGCCGGCGTCAGTGAGCGGCTCCTGGCTACGTTCTCGGTCCACCTTTTAACCCTTTTTTCGATGTCTCTCCTCCGACTTCTGCCCGGCGCGCTGCTGCTGGCCACTCCCCTGCTGGGCCACGCCCAAACCGCGCCGGCCACTACCCCCGCGCCCCGCTACTACGTGGGCCTGGCCGCCTACACCAGCTATTACCAAAGCGTAGCTGGCAGCGGGCGACAGGGCGATTCCGGCTTTCCGGTACCAGTGCAGCTCACGGCAGGCTACCAGCTGCGTCCGCGCCTGGCCCTGGAGCTAGGCGTGGCCTACAGTGGCCACACCGGCACGTTAGTCAACACCTTCTCGTATGTGGATTTTAACACCGGTGCGCCCGCTAATGCGCAAAGTACGCTGACCATCAGAAGGCGCCGCGTTTCCGCTTCGGTGCTGGCCCGCTACACCCTCACGCGCGAGCCGGCCAAGCGCCTGCAATTTGATGCGTTGGGGGGCTTCACGCTGCTACACGACAGCTACCAGTACCGGGGGTCTCAGAGCACCGACCTGTCCGGCAGCCTACAAACCTTTCCCGTCGACCGGCGCCGCGCCTTCAACGACCTGCTGCTGACGGCCGGTCTGGGCGTGCGCTACCGCCTCGCGCCCCGCCTCGACCTCAACTTCGACTTCACCGCCAACCGCAACCTGACCAATCCCGACTACTCCAACTACCTGGGCGGCCTCACGGGCAGCGCGGCGCTGGGACTGCGCTACCGGTTTGGCAAGTAGCGGGGGCTTCGGTTCCGACAAAAGAAGAGGCCGCCTCGGTTAGGGACGGCCTCTTCTTTTGGGGGCTGGTTCAGCGGGCCGGACTTAGCTGGGCAGGGCCGCCTTGCGGGCCGTGACCTGGGTTTGGGCACTGGTGAGCAGGGCCACTTGGGCGGCGTTCTGGGCGGCGTCCACATTGGCCCGGAAGACCATGCCGCCCGACCTCCGCGCCGCCCACCGCGCCCTCGATGCCCGCGTGGAGCGCCTTTACCGCCCCAAGAAGAAATTCAACCACGACACCGAGTGCGTGCAGCACCTCTTCGAGCGCTATGCCGAGCTGAGCGCCCCCCTTGCCCCGACCGCCAAGGAGGCCCCCGCCAAGCGGCGCGGCCGGGCCACCAAGGCGGTGGAGGAAAAAGACTAATGAATTTTTTATTCATCTGAAAATTCATTAGTGGCGGCGTGCCTGTCAACCTCACCCCCTGAATCCTGCCGGGCAGGGCTCCGCTACCAAAGGGAGGAGAGGCAGACGGAATGTAGCGCGGACTTTGTAGTCCGCATCCCCGCGCCGCTTGGGTATTGTTCAAAAATCCGCCGGGGACGCGGACTACAAAGTCCGCGCTAC
>JAYSZD010000078.1:0-5539 GCA_043738185.1 Hymenobacter sp.
CTGGAGGACAAGACTTTTAAGGAAATGGAAGCCGAAACCGGCGTCCCGCTCAAAACCCTGATTTCGCGCAAGCACTACGCCGTGCTGCACCTGCGCAAACGGCTGCAGAAACTGTACACCGAATTATTCACCGACTGATTTGATAGTGACTAGTGGCTAACAGTTAGTGGTTGATTCCTATAAGGATACCCGATTCAATCATTAGCCGCTAACCGTTAACCACCAACCATTAATTACTCCCTAATTATGGACCGTAAATTCTGGCTGCTGCGCGGCCTCCGATTTGTTCTCTTTGCAGCGCTGTTTCTTATTGTTATTGGCTTCGTTACCCAGGCGCTCTGGAACTGGTTGATGCCCTCGCTATTCCAGTTGCCGGCTATCACGCTGGCCCAAACCTATGGTCTGCTGCTGCTGAGCCGTATTTTGTTCGGCTTTAAGTATAGCGGGCGGGTTGGCGGCTGGGCAGGCAAGCGCCGCGAGTGGCAGCAGCGCATGGCCGGCCGCATGGAGCACCTGAGCCCCGAAGCCCGCGAGAAATTCCGCCAGCAGATGCGTACCAAATGCAGCATGACCTGGGGCCCGCCCGCCGCCCCGGCCGAAACGCCGGCGCAACCGTTGGCCTAGGCGGGTTGCACGGCCGAAGCATAAAATAATTTACCCGCGCGGCTCCTGTTGGAGGGGCCGCGCTTTTTTATTTCAAATTTATTCAGGCATCTGTCTAAACATTGAAACATCTGCACGAATGCCTTCTTCAAAGCGCTGAACGACCCCACCCGCCGGACTATTTTGGAGCGGCTGCGCAACGGCCCGGCCAGCGCCGGGGCCAGCGCCGAGCAGTTCCAGTTTTCTACCCCCACCATCGGCCACCAGCTCGACTTGCTCCGACAGGCCGAGCTGGTGACCAGCCAAAAGCAGGAGCAATTCGTGGTGCACACCCTCAGCACGACCGTTTTTGACAAACTCTTGGGCCGGCTGATTCAAGTCAAATCCTGATTTTCTGCATACCTCAACTGCTGCTTTCCCATAAAAAAGAATCTGCTTCCCTGACAACCCCTGACACTGGCCGCCTTGGTCCTGCCCCTACTGTATCTGGCTTATGCGTGGCCCGCGCTGCCTGCGCACTGCGACGCGGCCGGCACCACCAACGGCTACACCAGCCGCGACAACCTGTGGCTGCTCACGTTTGGCTTGCCTGTGGGCGTTGAGGCCCTGCTCAGCGTGCTGCCGCAGCTCGGCCCCAAGCGGCGCTTTGATAACAGCACGGTAAACTTCCAGAAGCTGCGCCTGGCTCTGGCGGGCTTGTTTTTCGCGTTTCTGGGCAACTACCTGACCACCGTGCAGCCCAACTATTTTGTAGGAATCCGCACGCCCTGGATGCTGAGAACTCCCCACAGTGTGGGCTCAGACGCACCGGGTGGGCGGCCGCGTTTTCGTAGGAGCGGGCTTGCTGCTGGCCGCGCTGGCGGTGGTGGTACCACTGGAATGCATGAAAATTGTAACGCTGGTGCTCCTCATCGGAACAATTGCTGTTTGCTGTGGCTACTCCTTTTGGGCCTTCCGGCACCAAGCGAAGCCGCAGAAAGCGGCATAATGGAAGCGTGGTTATGCTCACTCGTGCGCAGCCCCCAACAGCCGAACCCCAGCCCTAACTCCACTAACTGCGCAGCAAAAAGGCCCCGACCAGCTATGGTCAGGGCCTTTTCACATTGCACTCAACTCCTCTACAAATCTTTGATGTTGTCGCCAAGCCGTCGGTCAATAATCATGTTATAAGGGTCGACGGCTACTGAAGCGGGCTTTTTATTTACCACGAAGCTCAGCTTGTTGTCGCCGGCGCGCAGACGGCGCTTCACCAGCAGCAGGGGCGGCACGGGCTTTTTGTCCTTGCCCAGTTCCGGGAACACTGCTACCGGTAGCACATCGCGCGATTGGTCGGCGGGGCTTTGGTTGCCCAGGCTGTCGGCGTAGAACTTAGCCGACTTCACCGTGAAGTCGACCTGGTAGCGGCCATCGGGCAGCTTTTTGCTGGTGGCGTCGGTCACGCGGTTGTCAAATAGGGTAATGCGCTCAAAAGCATCCGTAATATAGGGCTGCAAGGAATCGGGTGCGGCGCGGCGCAGGTAGCCGATGAACTCAGGCGAGTTGGTATAGGGCGGCGGCTGGTAAGCCACGGCGGCCACGTACTTTTTCAGCGCGCCGTTCAACTTGTCCTCGCCCATATAATCCTGCAGGGCATACATCACCACCGAGCCTTTGCGGTAGTGGATATACTGCTGGTTTTCGACCAGGGCCAGCGGCACTTCCTTCTTCTGCTCGAAGCCGCGGCCCTGTAAGTAGCGGCTCATGTCGAACTTCAGAAACCGCTGCATGGTAGTGGGGCCGTTGTGGTGGCGGAGCACCATCAGGGCCGTGTATTCGGCCAGGGCTTCCGACATGAGCGTGCTGCCCTGCACGGCACCGCCCACTACCTGATGGCCCCACCATTGGTGGGCCACCTCGTGGGCCGTCACGTAGTAAGGCATGTTCAGGTCTTCCGGGTCATTGTCGTCCACGTCGGCCACGAAGCCAATGGCCTCGGAGAATGGAATGGTGTTGGCGAAGCTCTGGGCAAAGGCTGCGTACTGCGGGAACTCCAGGATACGCACTTGCCGGTGCTGGTAAGGCGAGAAATTCCGGGAGCAGTACGCCAGTGCGTCTTTGGCGCCCTCGGCCATGCGCTTGAGGTTGTACTCGTGCCCCGGCTGGTAGTAGATGGTAATGGGGATGCGGCGACGGCCGGCGGTATCCACCCACTCGGCCTTATACTGCTGGTAGCGGGCCGATAGGAAGGTGTAGAAGTTCTTCATGGGCCGGTCCATCACGTAGGTAAAGTAGCGGCGGCCGTCCTGGGTCCACTCCTTTTGGAGGTAGCCAGGAGCCACGGCCGTCTGGTCGGCCTCGGTGCTCACGGTGGTACGGAAGCGTATCCAGTCGGCATCGGTGCCAATGTAGGTGTTCTGGCGTGCCTTGAGGTCGTCGACTTTGGCCATGCGGGGCTTGGGCTTGAGGCCGTAGTTTTTGCGGTCCTGGTCGTCGCTCAGCTCGGCTTCGTCGCGGTAGCCCAGGCCGGGCAGGTAGCTGTTATTGATAAAGGTGCCGTTCTGCACGATGTCCGTGTTGGAGCCCGCGTTGGGGAAGCCCCGCTCCTGGTAAAACAAGTCCATGGTCAGGGCCAGCGAGTCGCCGGGGGCCAGGGGCCGGGCCAGGCGGTAGATGCGGAAGCCAAAAGTCGTATCGTTCAGGGCCAGCGTGGCCTGGCCGGGCGCGCCTAACTCGAGGCTGCGCACGCGGGGGTGTCGCTCGATGGGCAAGCTCACAATCACCGAATCCAAGGACTGCGGGCGCTTATTCACCAGCATAAACTCGCCCCGAAACCGCACGGCGCGGGTGCTGGGAAAGATTTCCGTGTTCAGGCTCACGGCCGTAACGCGAGGCTGCGGCACGTCTTTGTAGCGGCGGTATTGCTGCTCGTAGGCCAGTTGCTGCTTTTCGCCGGCCTTGGGGCTCAGGTACTTGTTCAGTACGTTGGTGTTGTAGAAAATATAGGCCCCGGCGCCTAGGCTCACCAGTAGGCCCAGCGCCAGCGTGGCGCTGCTGCCAGCACCCCAGCGGCGGCGGGCTTCGCGCAGGCGGCCGCTGGTGTCGGTACCGCGCACCCAGAGCAGCGTGGCAGCCAGCGTCAGCAGCAGGGCCACGCCTACCCACAGCAGCTTGGTCCACCAAAAGGCGGGCAGGAAATGGCCGTATCCGTTCATGGCCGAGTACGGGCCGGGCGAGATGCCCCCCCCGAAATCGAACAGCCGGTGGCCCAAGCCAATTTGCGGCCGGAACTGGTCGGCCAGGTAATACACCACGATGACGGCGAAGCCCAGGTACTTATTATTCACCACCACCTGCGTCACCATCGCCAGCACGCAGAGCAGCAGCAGGTACGGCAGCTGATAAAGAAACAGCGCCTGCACGTACAGGCCAATTTCGTAGTTGAAATAGCCCTTAAAAGTCTGAATAATGAGGCCGCACACCATCACCACGGCCATGAGCACCACCTGCACCAGCCACAGCGCCGCCAGCTTGCTCAGAAACGGCACCCAGTTGGGAATCGGCACGGCGTCGGCAATCTGGGCCACGCCGGCCTGCCGCTCGCGCCAGACCAGCTCGCCGCTGTAGAAGATGATTATGGCAAACAGGAACAGGAAAAAGGGCCCGCTGGCAATGGTCAGGTATTGATTGGTAACCGGGAACGTCGGGGTATCGAACGATTTGCCGGCCTGGGAAGCCGTGGCCAGCAGCACGATTACGCCGGCGCCCGCAATGGCCGCAAAGTAGCGGCTGCGCACGATGCCCCGAAACTCCAGCTTGGTCAGGCTCCACCACTGGCTCAGGCTTAGGCCCCCGGAGAACACCTGCGTCACGCGGGGCAGCAGCTGCAGCCCGCCGGCTACTTCCTGGCCATCTGTATCGGCCTCGGCCAGCGTACCCGCAACGTCGACCGAGGCGCGCCGCATCTTCTTCGACACCTTTTCCGAAGCCAGCGCCGAGAACCGGAATCGGGCGTAGCAAAATGCCAGCAGCGCCAGCCCAAAGCTCAGCCACACCGCGCGGTTAAGCAGCAGGTAGCTGGATATCGGTACCAGCAGCGTGTTCTTTTCCGGGGCCGTGAGGTAGCGGGTGGTGAAGTTGAGGGCCGCGATGCCGAAGGCATCCAAGGCTGCCACCAAGTGCTCGTTTTTGAGGTCGCGGATGTAGGCGTTGGCCACCAGGTAGCCCACCAGCAGCAGCACGGCCCCGATATAGGTGCTCAGGATATTGCGCGTGAGCGTGGCCGTGGTGAAGAAAATAGCGCCCGTGAACAGCAGGTTGGGCAGCACCAGCGTCAGGTAGGGCCAGATATAAGTACCCAGCGGCGTACTGGCCAGAAACCGGTCGTGCTCTACCCAGGGCATGATGCCCGCCAGCCCGGCGCCCAGGCCCAGCCCGGCGAATACGAGCGCAGCAATCAGATAAGACCCCAGAAAACGCCCGCCCAGGTAGCCAAATTTGCTGATGGGTGTGGTGTAGAAAAGCGGGTGGGTGCGGTATTCAAAGTCGCGGTACACGGGATTGCCCATGAGCGAGGAGGCAATGATAACACCGAATACGCTCAGGACCAGCACCGTGATGGATACCGAAAACGGGGAGTTGATTTTTACCGCCTGTCCGTCGCCACCGATGGTCACGTCGGTGCCCGCCCCAAAGCCGCCGCCCGCCGCCGTCACCAGCAGAAAAGCGAGAATGAACAGGATGGCGAAATAAATCCAGGTAGCCGGCCGCTTCAGCCGGTATTTAAGTTCAAAGAGTAGTATTGGGAGGAACATGCGTTTGAATTAAAAATTATAAGTTAAAAATTAAAAATGAGGTGGACGCCGGCCGCCCCGCGGAACTCATCAGGCCAGGACGTGGCCATTTTTAATTCTCAATTCATAATTTTTAATTTCCGAAAAATACACGTCCTCCAAATCCG
>JAYSZD010000079.1:0-5538 GCA_043738185.1 Hymenobacter sp.
AACAGCTTTATTGCTCGTTCAAATGCCGGGTATTTGGCAAACGGTGACGCTCCTGCAAAACGGCAATCACTTCAGCCATTGGTACTCCGGCCGCGACGAGCAGAACCAGCAGGTGGTACAACAAATCCGCAACTTCGCCAGGAAGGGTTTCACGACTCCCGCTCACAGCATCGATAACGGTTTCAACAGCCTCCTCTCCTACTTTTTGGGCAATTTTCGGCATGCCTTTTTTGAAGAGCGAAACCGTATAGGAAATTGGCGCTTGCTCCGGGAAGGTATAGCGCTGCACAATCAAGCGTTCAAGGCTGGACAAAAAACCGATGGGTGCGGCCGGAGCCTGCTGCTCATCGGCCTGCTCAAAGCAGCTGATGGTGCCCCGGTGACACGTCGGACCAGCGGGAATGACGCGGATGAGCACAGTATCCGCATCACAGTCCACGTGCAGACTCACCACCTGCAAGAAATTGCCGCTGGATTCGCCTTTAACCCATAAGCGGTTCTTGGACCGGGAAAAAAAAGTTACCCGTCCGTCCTGCTGAGTCCGGCTCCAGGCTTCCGCATTCATGTAGCCGAGCATAAGGACCTGACCAGTGTCAGCATCCTGAATGATAGCGGGCAGCAGGCCAGTCAGAGGGTCAAAACGGACATCAGCAGCGGATGAGATTTCACTAGCCATGGGCAAATTTAAAGGGGACAACCGGGAATGGTGACATTTGTGGCTGTTCCAGCCCGTTACCGTTCCCTAATTAATAACTAAAGACGAACGAAGATGCCATCAGCGTGCAGGTGCTGCTTCAGCGCGGGCAGGGAGGTTTCGTTGAAATGAAAAATGCTGGCCGCCAGGGCTGCATCAGCCCCACCGCCGCGAAAAACATCGGTGAAGTCGGAAGCCTGACCGGCACCGCCCGAAGCAATAACCGGAATGGACACCGCGTCGCTCACAGCGCGGGTCAGGTCGAGGGCAAAGCCAGATTTGGTACCGTCGTGGCTCATGGATGTCAGAAGGATTTCCCCCGCTCCCAGGCGGGCTGCCTCCTGGCACCACGCCACAGCCTCCCGGCCCGTGGCCACCGTACCGGCGCGCGTCATCACCTGCCACTCGCCGTCGACTAAGCGGGCATCCACGGCCACCACCACGCACTGGGACCCAAAACGGCCAGCCAACTCCGCAATCAGCGCCGGGCGAGCCAGCGCCGCCGAATTGATGGAAACCTTATCGGCCCCGCTCAACAGCAGCGCTTCCACATCGGCCACGGTGCTGATTCCCCCGCCCACCGTGAACGGGATATCCAGCACCCGCGCCACGTCGCGCACAAGTTCGGTAAGGGGTTTGCGGCGCTGGTTGGTGGCGGTAATGTCCAGAAACACCAATTCATCGGCGCCTTCCTGGGCGTAGCGGGCCGCCAGAGCGATTGGGTCGCCAGCATCGCGCAGGCCTTCGAACTGAATGCCTTTAACGGTGCGGCCGTCCCGGACGTCCAAACAGGGAATAAGTCGTTTCTTAACCACAGAACTCTAGAATAAACAGTAATAGGGGCGCGTATTGACTTCTCAAACTCAGCCAATATGCTTGAACATAGGACCGGGTAAATTTAGAGGAAGGGCTGGAGCTCTGCCAGCGACAAGGTCCCTTCATAAAGGGCTTTGCCGATAATGGCCCCATGCATGCCGGCTTCCGCCAGCGCTTCCACATCAGCTAACGTGGTTACGCCACCACTGGCAATAAATTTTGCCGCCGGGATCTGCGCAATCAGCGTTTTGTAGATAGCCAGTGAAGGGCCTTGCAGCAACCCGTCCTTGCTCACATCCGTGCAAATGAAAGTCGTGGCGCCAGTATTCAGGTAGTTCGTGATGAAATCAACCAGCCGGAGTTCACTCTGGTCGGCCCAGGCATTTACCATGATGTGCTCACCCTTAAAGTCGGCCCCGAGAAAAATCGTATCGGGCCCAAAACGGGTGAGCCAGTCAGCCACGGTAGCCGGCTCGCGCACGGCCAGGCTCCCAGCAGTAATGTGCTTGGCACCAGCATCCAATATTTGGGTGAGGGCGGCAAAAGTTTGAATCCCACCGCCGGCATCAATGTCCAGCGCGGTCTTGGCGGCAATTGCTTCGAGGATGGCAAGGTTTACCGGCTGGCCGGCCCGCGCCCCGTCGAGGTCCACCAGGTGCAGGCGTTGTACTCCGGCATCGGCAAAGCGCTGCGCGACGGCCACCGGGTCCGAATCATATGTGGTTTGGCGGGAGAAGTCACCGGCGCTAAGCCGGACACACTGACCATTGACAAGGTCGATTGCGGGAATTATTTCCACTGAAGTTAAAAAAAGCGGGAAACGAAAAAACTACAGATTAAGAAAGTTGGCCAGAATGCGGGTACCGACCACGCCACTCTTCTCGGTATGAAACTGCACGCCGTAGAAATTGCGGTGCTGCACCGCCGCGCTAAACGGGGCCGGATGGGTAGACTCCGCAATGGTATAGGCTCCCACCGGGGCATAATAGCTATGCACGAAGTACACATGGTCGGCGTCGGTGAGGCCGGCAAACAACGGGCCTTGCAAGGCCTGCAGGTTGTTCCAGCCCATGTGCGGCACTTTGTGCGTGGCATCGGGTGTGAAACGCCGCACTACAAAAGGAAGAAGCCCCAGCAACGGCGTATCGTTTTCTTCACTGTGCTGGCCGATGAGTTGCATGCCCAGGCAAATCCCCAGGAAGGGTTGGGTAAGCGTCGGAAGCACTTGGTCCAAACCAGCGGCCCGCAAGGCCTGCATGGCCGATGAAGCTTCGCCTTCGCCCGGGAACAGCACTTTGTCGGCTTTGCGCAATACTTCAGGGTCAGCAGTCAATGTTGCCTGAGCTCCCAGACGCTCCAAAGCAAAAAGTACTGACTGTACATTTCCCCCTTTATAGTCAACTACTGCAATTTCCATTGGGCTACACTATTACTCATTTGGGTATTTTTTAGACCCCTTGATATACTCATTTGTGAAAACAAGTGGTTGCTACAATATGCCTTTGGTACTGGGAATAGCTACTGACTCATCCCGTTGCAGAGCCATCTTCATGGCCTTGGCCACGGCCTTGAAAATGGCTTCGATTTTGTGGTGTTCATTATCCCCCGAACACGCAATATTCAGTGTAGCTTTGGCATTGTCAGTAAAGGACTTGAAGAAGTGAAAGAACAGTTCCGTTGGCAAATCCCCTACCCGCTCGCGCCGAAATTCCGCATTCCAGACCAACCACGGGCGGCCCGAAAAGTCAATGGCCGCCTGGGCCAGCGCCTCGTCCATTGGCAACAGAAAGCCGTAGCGAGCCAACCCTCTCTTCTCTCCCAAGGCCTGGGAAAAAGCAGTGCCCAGCGCCAGCGCCGTATCCTCTACGGTGTGATGCTCGTCAATGTGCAAATCTCCCTTAACCCTTATGTGTAAGTCAATCCCGCTGTGACGGCCGAGCTGCTCTAACATATGGTCAAAAAATCCCAGACCAGTATGAATATCCGTTTTACCGGTACCGTCTAGATTCAGATTTACTTCAATCTGGGTTTCGTTTGTATTACGTTCTATTACCGCGGTGCGGGCCGGGTATCGTAGATAGCGGTAGATGGCTTCCCAACTTGTGGTAGTCAGCACGGCCCGGGCGTCGGGCTCCTCTCCTAGCAAAATGGCCTGGCTGCCCAGATTCACGGCTAGCTCCACATCGGTTAGCCGGTCGCCGATGACGTAGGAGTTTGCCAAGTCGTATTCATTGGCCGGGTCCAGGTACTGGCCTAGCAAACCAATTCCGGGTTTGCGCGTGGCCAGGCCTTCGTGCGGAAAGCTGCGGTCGATGTGCTCGGCAACGAAGTGCACGCCCTCCCCCGCCAGAATCTCCTGCATCAGCCGATGCGGCGGCCAAAACGTGTCTTCCGGAAAACTGACAGTTCCCAACCCGTCCTGGTTGGTCACCAGCACAAGCTCGTACTCGGGCAGGTCGCGGGCAATACGGGCCAGGGCACTGATGCAGCCCGGTAAAAAAGCAAACTTTTCCAGGCTGTCGACCTGCTGGCTGGGCTGGGGCTCCACGAGGATGGTGCCATCGCGGTCAATAAAAAGGGCCTTTTTCAATTCTATGAGCAATTAACAGTGAGCGAAATTATAGCGAAGCGGTACTGCGCTGGTGGGCCGGCAAACCGAAGGCATCAATGGTTCGATACCACTTCAGTAGGCTTAAAAGCACCGATTTCGGCTAGGGCCTGGAGTAAAAAGCTGTTTTCGGCGGCTGTGCCAACGGTCAGACGCAGACAACCGGCACAACCCGGTTGGGTCGTGCGGTTGCGCACTACGATGCCACGCTCCCGGAGCTGGTCGTAGACCACGGTGGCGTCAAGGTTAAAACGAACCAACAGAAAATTGGCATCCGAAGGGAATACGTGCTCCACGATAGGCAATTGCGGCAACTCGGCGGCCAATACGTCCCGACCCGCCAGCAGTTCGGCTTGCATTGCGGGCAGCTGCGGCGCGGCAGCCAGCGCCGCCAGGGCGTGCTGCTGCGTGGCGGCCGAAATATTATAGGGCGGCTTAATCTTATTGAGGTAGCCAATGAGTGCCGGCGCTGCATAGGCCACGCCCAGGCGCAGGCCGGCAAGGCCCCAGGCCTTGGAGAAGGTTTGCAGCACCACCAGACGCGAAAACTCGGCTAAACGAGTGGTCCAGCTAGGGGCCGCCGCGAAGTCCGCGTAGGCTTCGTCCACCACGACAATTCCCCTGAACGTGCGCAGCGCAGTTTCCACCGCCGCTTGCGCGAGCAGGTTTCCGGTGGGGTTATTGGGCGAGCACAGGAACAGCAGTTTAGCCGATGAAGCAGCTAAAATCTCAGCGGCGGCGGCTGGGAGCTGGAAATCCGGCGTCAGCGGCAAGCGCTCCACGCGCACGTCGTTGAGGTTGGCTGCCACTTCGTACATGCCATAAGTCGGCGGGCAGATAACAATGCTGTCCTGACCGGGCGTGCAGGTAAGGCGCACCAGCAAATCAATGGCTTCATCGGAGCCGTTGCCGAGGAAGATATTGCCGGGCACTACACCCTTCAACTGCGCCAGCTCCGCTTTGATGGCACGCTGGTGCGGGTCGGGGTAGCGGCTGAAATCGTCTCCTCCCACGGAACCGAGGCTATTTTCGTTCGCATCGAGCATTACCGGCGCCATGCCTTCAAACTCATCGCGGGCGGAGGAATACGCCTGCATACGCTCCACGCTGGGACGGATGAGTCCGGCATACGGCGTGGAGAGGTTCCCCTGGCCGGTACCAGCCGTTTGGGGCGCAGCTTCGTCCAAGGTAGTCAGCCGCACCGAGACGGCCCGCGCGTGCGCTGCCAGTCCTTCGGCCTCCGCCATCGTCTCCACTATTGGGCCCAATGTGCGCAAACCCGGCGCGGAAAGCCGCTGGAAGGTGATTTTTTTTATAAACGAATCCAGCGATACGCCACTGTACTGCCGGGCGTAGCCGCTGGTAGGCAGGGTGTGGTTGGTGCCGGAGGCGTAGTCGCCCACGGCTTCGGGCGTGAAGT
>JAYSZD010000080.1:0-2249 GCA_043738185.1 Hymenobacter sp.
TGGCGCGTGCTGGGCGGCCTCACCGGCAGCGGCAAAACCGACGTGCTGCACGCCCTGGCCGCGGTACCTCATTTGGAGCACGTACTTGACCTGGAAGGACTGGCCAACCACAAAGGCTCAGCTTTTGGGGCTATTGGACAGCCCGCGCAGCCCACCCAGGAACAGTTTGAGAACAGCCTGGCTGCCACGCTGACTGCCTTGCCCACTAATGCGCCGATTTGGGTAGAGGACGAAAGCCGGCAGATTGGCCGGCTCACCATTCCGCCAGCCCTGTTTGCGCAGCTGCGCACCGCCCCGCGCTGGGTGCTGGAAGTTCCCCGGCCTGTCCGCGTAGCCAAGCTGGCCGCCGAATACGGCGCCGAAGCTCCCGCAGAATTGGCTGCCGCCATCGAGCGGCTGCACAAGCGCTTGGGTGGCTTGGCCACACAGCAGGCCCTAGCCGCCGTGGAGGCCGGCGATTTCAGCTTAATGGTAGAACTGGTACTCGATTACTACGACAAGACTTACACTTACGGCCTGGCCCAGCGCCCCAACGAGCCGGCCCGCACCTTCGTGCCCGTGGCCAGTTGCGCCCCCGCTGCCAACGCCACCGCCCTGCTGCAAGCGCTAGGCACGGGCATTCGCTAATCCTTATTTTCAAAATACCAGCTGCTACTAGGCAGGCCATTGTGCTATTGCCGGGTGAAGTGGTACTTTACTGGTCGGTTCTGTCTGTTTCCGTGCGCTTCCCGTTAGGTCGCGCTTGAGGTCACCTCTACCATCGGTCTTCTTACTTTGCCATTTCTCTCTTTTTCATGATGACAACCTGACCAAACCGCCTGAAAAAAGCCAGCCGATGGCTACCCCTGGCCTTGCTGCCCTTTGGCGTGCAGGCTCAGGACCTGAATTATTCCTTCTCCAATGCCGTGAACACAACCGGCACTTACGCGGGCCTGGGCGCTACGAGCAGGCTCATTGACACCGCCAATAAAGACGACGCCAACTCGCGCCGGGCGTGTACTCGCTCCAGCTAAAAACCAGCACTGGCCTCGTGGTGAAGCAGGTAGTGGTGCAATAGCTTTATCTACGGTTTTACAATCAAAAAGAGGGCAGGCCGCGTGGCCTGCCCTCTTTTTGATTACAGATAGTGCGCTGCTCACACATGTAGAGCCCTAGCTAATGGGCACTTTTCGCAAAATGGCCTCTATCAGGTCCTGCGTGCGGATGCCGTCGGCTTCGGCCTCATAGGTGAGCATGATGCGATGGTTGAGCACGTCGGCGGCCACCTCCTTGATGTCTTCGGGCAGCACGTAATCGCGCCCTTCCAGATAAGCCACGGCTTTGGAGGCGCGGTGCAGGGCGATGCTTGCCCGTGGGCTGGCGCCAAAATGCACGGCCTGCGCAAACTCAACCAAGTCGTAATCAGCAGGCCGGCGAGTGGCAAACACCAGTTCGATGAGGTATTTTTCCAGCGTATCGGAAATCTGCACCTGATTGATTTGCTGGCGAATGCCAAAAATATCAGCCTGCGTGAGCACCGGCTGCACGTCTTCCACAAAGCTCAGGTTGGCCATCCGGCGCATCACCTCCAGCTCATCGGCCTTTTTGAGATAATCCACGTGCACTTTCAGCATGAAGCGGTCTACCTGAGCCTCAGGCAGTGGGTAAGTACCTTCCTGTTCCACAGGATTTTGCGTGGCCAGCACCAGAAAAGGCAGGTCAAGCGGGTAAGTGGTTTCGCCGATGGTTACCTGCTTCTCCTGCATGGCTTCGAGCAACGCGCTTTGCACCTTGGCCGGCGAACGGTTGATTTCGTCAGCCAGCACCAGGTTGGCAAAAATCGGCCCCTTCTTCACCTCAAAAACCGACTGATTCTGGTTGTAAATCATGGTACCCACCAAGTCGGAAGGTAGCAAATCGGGCGTAAACTGTACGCGCTGAAAATGCAGGTGCAGCACCTTAGCCAGCGTGGAGATGGTGAGGGTTTTGGCCAGTCCGGGCACGCCTTCCAGCAGAATATGCCCGCCGGTAAACAAGCCGATGAGCAGGCGGGTCAGTAGCGGCTGTTGCCCTACCACTACTTTGCCCATTTCGGTAAATACCTGGCGAATGAGGGGATGATAATCGATAGGAGATGCCGATGGCACGGCAGGGTCAGGAGCAGGCAGCATGGTTAAAAACGGGCAAAAGCGACACGTGCAAGGTAAGCATAAGCCCCCGTGAGCCCGACGCCAGACCCTACAATCAGTAGGCAAACAGCATCAATGTGG
>JAYSZD010000081.1:0-2249 GCA_043738185.1 Hymenobacter sp.
ACCGGCTACTTTTCGTTTCAGCTGGCCAAAAAAGTACCCAAAGGGCAGGTGTTAGCCGTTGATATTCAACCCGAAATGATTGCTACGCTCCAAGCTAACCGACGCGAACGCAACGCGCCCAATGTGCGGCCAGTGCTGGGCACTACGACCAGTCCGGCCCTGCCGGCCGACAGCGTGGACCTGATTCTGATTGTAGATGCCTACCACGAATTTGACCGCCCTCGCGAAATGGGGCGGGCAATCCGCCGGGCGCTGAAGCCGGGTACTGGCCGTCTGGCCTTGGTCGAGTACCGGGCCGAGGACCCCAACGTGCCCATCAAACGCATTCATAAGATGAGCGTGGAGCAGGCTCGCAAGGAAATGGCCGCCATAGGCCTGGAATTCGTGGAAGCCGTGGAAACCCTGCCGCAGCAGCATCTGCTGTTCTTTCGGCGGCCGAAGTAGACGGTTTTGACCGGGGTGCCCGACCTTTGCGCCATGACTGCCCCGCACCCACGCCACCTTTCCATTCAGGATTTCACCTACCCGCTCCCACCCGAGCGCATTGCCCCCGAACCCTTGCCGGACCGGGCCGCCAGCAAGCTGCTGGTGTGCCGAAACGGAGAAATCACCGATAAAGGCTTTCGGGAGCTACCGCAGGAGCTGCCGGCGGGGGCCTTGCTGGTTTTCAACGACACCCGCGTGGTGCGAGCCCGGCTACTGGCCCGGCGGCCCACGGGCGGGCAGGTCGAGTTGTTTTGTCTGGAGCCCGTGGCCCCGCATCGCAGCCTGGAACTAGCCCTACAACAAACCGGGCACTGCACCTGGCGCTGCCTGGTGGGCAACGGCCGGCGCTGGAAAGACGGCCCGGTTATCCTGGAATTCACTACTGCAGAAGGTCAATCGGCCACATTGTGGGCCGAGCGCCGGGTGCAGGAAGCCGGCACCGCCCTTATTGACTTCCACTGGCTGCCGGCCGAGCTACCTTTTGCGGAAGTGCTGCGGGCCGGCGGCCACCTACCCCTTCCCCCCTACCTCGGCCGAACCGACACGCCAGCCGATGCTGTGCGCTACCAAACCGTGTACGCAGCTACCGAAGGCGCCGTAGCAGCGCCCACCGCCGGCCTGCACTTCACTCCTGAAATTCTGGCAGAGTTGACCCAGAACGGGTTTTCGACGGGCCATGTGACGCTGCATGTAGGAGCGGGCACCTTCCAGCCCGTGAAGGCCGACTACATGGCCGACCACCCCATGCACACCGAGCCGATTCTGGTTTCGGCCGCTTTGCTGCGGCAGCTGCTGGCCCACCGGCCCCGGCCCGTACTGGCAGTAGGCACCACCAGCCTACGCACCCTGGAAACCCTGTATTGGCTCGGCGTGGGCCTTTTGCAGTTGGCTCCACCGGCCGCAGAAGCGGCTGAATTGAACGTGACGCAGTGGCAGCCCTACGAAATGGCGGAAGCCGCCGCCAGCATCACCCCCGAGGCCGCATTAACGGCGTTGCTCGACTACCTGGCTGCGGCAGGCACCGACACCTTGCAGGCCAGCACCCGCCTGCTAATTGCGCCGGGCTACCGCTTCCGGTTGGTGGATGGGCTCATCACCAATTTTCATCAGCCCGAGAGCACCCTTTTACTGCTGGTGGCGGCGCTGCTGGGGCCGCAATGGCGAGCAGTGTACGACCACGCACTGGCCCACGACTACCGCTTTCTTAGCTACGGCGACAGCTCGCTGCTGCTCCCGGAGGAGAAGAAGTAAGGAGATTTAAAAACATCTGTTCCAGTACCGCGTAGAAGGCCGCACTTATCTTTTTAAAATATTTACCCATGAAAAAGTCGTTTTTGTTGCTCGCTGGCCTGGCCCTCGCCACCACTGCTGCCAACGCCCAGGATGTTACCCCAGCCAATACCACAACCGAAGTCGAAGTACGAGACAATGGCACGGTAAAAACCACCACTACAACGGGTAAAACCAACGTTGGCGAGGCCCTCGACAACACCAAGGATGCCGCTGGGAACATTGCCGACAAAACCGGAAATGCGGTGGAGCGAGGTGCTCGCAAAACCGGCAACGCAGTGAAACGCGCCGCCCGCAAAACCAGCAAAGCGGCAAAGCGTGCTGCCCGCAAAACCAGCAACGCCGCGAAAGAAGGCACCCGGAAACTCAAAGAGAAAACCGAATAAGCCTTCGGTTTTACGCTATGACAGCAAACTGTCATGCAATAGAGCCCCACTTCAGGCAGCTCAGATTTTGGTCACAAAAAAGCCCCA
>JAYSZD010000082.1:0-5532 GCA_043738185.1 Hymenobacter sp.
CATGCTTGATAAAATCATTCGCTTTGCCCTGCAAAACCGCCTGCTGATGCTGGCTTTTGCCGTGGGCCTGCTGGTGGCCGGCTCGTTCACGGCCCAGCAACTGCCCGTGGACGTACTGCCCGACTTGGACCGCCCGCGCGTGACCGTGTTTCTGGAAGCGCCCGGCATGGCGCCCGAAGAAGTGGAAGCCCTGGTAACGCTGCCCGTAGAAACGGCCCTCAACGGCGCCACCGGCGTGTCGGCGGTGCGCTCCAACTCGGCCATCGGTCTGGGCATGGTGTTCGTCGAATTTGACTATGGCACTGACATTTTCACGGCCCGCCAGATTGTGAGCGAGAAGCTGCAGACGACGGGTGAACAGCTGCCGCAGGGCGTAACGCCGGTGCTGGGCCCTATTTCCTCGGTGATGGGGCAGATTATGCTGGTGGGGCTGTCGACTTCGACTTCAATCAAAAATGAGGGGGTAGCTGACAGCCAGCAGCTAACGGCTAACAGCCCGACAAAAACAACGGCCGCCGACCTGCGCACGCTGGCCAACTACACCGTGCGCCAGCGCCTGCTCAGCATTCCCGGCGTGGCCCAGGTCATCCCCATCGGCGGCGACAACCTGCAGTATCAGGTGCTGCTCGACATGCCGCGGCTGAACGCCACCGGCCTGACGGTAAACCAGGTAGAGGAGGCGTTGCGCAAGTCGAACCTGAACACCACCGGCAACTTCTTCGACCGCAACGGCTCGGAAGTTCTCATCCGCAACCTGGGGCGCCTGCGCTCGGTAGCCGACATCGAAAACATAATCGTCGGCTACCGCGAGCAGTCGCCCATCCGCGTGGCCGACGTGGCCAAGGTGGAGTTCGGCGCCCGTTTCAAACGCGGCGACGGCAGCGTGAACGGCCAGCCCGCCGTGATTCTGAGCATCGAGAAGCAGCCCGGTGCAGCCACTGTGGGCCTGACTGAAGCCGTGGAAGAAGCCTTGGTAGAACTCAAGCCCTCGCTGCCCAAGGATGTGCGGGTAAATACGCGTCTGTTCAAGCAGTCGGAGTTCATCGAGTCCTCGATTTCCAACGTGGAGGAGGCCTTGCGCGACGGCGCCATTCTCGTCGTCATCGTGCTGTTCGCCTTTCTGCTGAACGTGCGGACCACCTTTATTTCGCTGGTGGCCATTCCGCTCTCGCTGCTGGTCACGGCGCTGGTGTTCAAGGCGGCCGGCATCAGCATCAACACCATGACGCTCGGCGGGCTGGCCATTGCCATCGGCGAACTGGTGGACGACGCCATTGTGGACGTGGAAAACGTGTACCGGCGCCTGCGCGAAAACAAGCAGCGGCCCGACCCGCAGCCGGTGCTACGCGTCATTTATTCGGCCTCCTCGGAAGTGCGCAACTCCATCGTGTACGCCACCATTATTGTGGTGCTGGTATTCCTGCCGCTGTTTGCGCTAGAGGGCATAGAAGGCCGCATTTTCGCGCCGCTGGGCATTGCCTACATCACGAGCATCGTGGCCTCACTGTTCGTGTCGCTCACTGTCACGCCGGTGCTCTGCTACTACCTGCTGCCCAATATGAAGCAGATGGACCACCCCGAAACCGACGGCGGGCTGGTACGCTGGCTCAAAAAGAAAGACACCCGGCTGCTGGGCTGGGGCCTGCAGCACCCCAAGCTGATTCTGACTTCCACGGCGCTGCTGTTTGTGATAGCGGCCGCCATGGTGCCTTTCTTCGGAACCGAGTTTTTGCCGCCCTTCAACGAAGGGTCATTGACCGTGAACTTCTCGGCCCCGGCCGGCACCTCGCTCACCGAGTCCAACCGCCTGGGTAGCCTGGGGGAAGCGCAGATGCTCAAGATTCCGGAGGTGGCCTACACCGCCCGTCGCACCGGCCGCGCCGAGCTAGATGAGCACGCCGAATCGGTGAACAACTCGGAAATCGAGGTGGCCTTCAAGACCGAAGCCGAGCTGGAAAAGGAAGGCAAAACCATGCGCAGCCGCGACGAAATCCTGGCCGACATGCGCGACAAACTCAGCCTGATTACGGGCGTGAACGTGAACATCGGCCAGCCCATTTCCCACCGCCTCGACCACTTGCTGAGCGGGGTGCGGGCCCAGGTGGCCATCAAAGTCTTTGGCAACGACTTGCTGGAGCTGCGCCGCTACGCCAACGAGGTGCGCGACGCCGCCGGCACCGTGCCCGGCGTGGTCGATTTGCAGGTTGAAAAGCAGGTGCAGATTCCGCAGCTGCTCATTCGGCCCAAAGACGACGCCCTGCGCGCCTACGGCATGGCCCGCGGCGAAGTGGTGCGCGACCTGGAAACGCTGTTCCAAGGCGCAGTGGTATCGCAGATGATTGACGGCCAGAAGCGCTTCGACCTGGTGGTGAAGCTGCCCGAAGCCCAGCGCAACGACATCGCCGCCATCAGCCAGACCCGCATTGAAACGCCGGGCGGCGCCCTGATTCCGGTGAGCCAGGTAGCAGAGGTGGTGTACGAGCCCGGCCCCAACACCATCAACCACGAAAACACCCAGCGCCGCATCACCATCTCGCTCAACGTGGCCGAGCGCGACCTGGGCTCCACCGTTAAGGAGATTCAGGCCAAAGTAAACGCACAGGTGCAGCTGCCACCGGGCTACTACCTCACCTACGGCGGACAGTTCGAGAGCCAGCAGTCGGCTTCGCAGAAGATACTATGGCTGAGCCTGTTTTCGCTGGCCGGCATCTTCCTGGTTTTATTCTCGCACTTCAAGTCCTCGCTGATGGTGGGCCAGATTATGCTCAACATTCCGCTGGCGCTCATCGGCTCGGTGGTGGCGGTGCTGCTCACGGGCGGCACGTTCAGCATTGCTTCGCTGGTGGGTTTTATCACGCTCACGGGCATTGCCTCGCGCAACGGCATCATGATGATTTCGCACTACATCCACCTCGTGGAGCACGAGGGCGAGAAATTCGGCATGCCGATGATAATTCGCGGCTCGCTCGAACGCCTGGTGCCGGTACTGATGACGGCGCTGGTGGCGGCGCTGGCCCTGGTACCGCTCACGCTGGCCAAGGATGCGCCGGGCAAGGAAATTCTGTATCCGGTGGCCACGGTGATTTTAGGCGGCCTGCTCAGCTCCACTTTCCTCGACATTATTGTGACGCCCGTAGTGTTTTGGCTGGTGGGTGAAAAAGCCCTGGCCCAGTACTTCGCCGCGCACCGCGAAACCGGCCTCGACGCCCACCCGCAGGAACTTGATACGGCGCCGCTCACGCCACCATCGGACCAGAACCCGGTGCTGCCCACGCGATGAAAGAACCAAATAATGGCTGTCGGAAGCTCAATTTTGTACCCGCGTCGGCGCACGCGCCGCTACTTTTGGCTGTTCCTATTTCAACCAAACCGCCCGCTTCGAGCCCCTCTATTTCAACTCCATGAAAACGCTCCAATTCAAAACCAACATCAACTGCAACAACTGCATCCGGGCCGTAACGCCCACGCTGAACGCCGAAACCGCCATCACGTCTTGGCAAGTCGATACGGCCAATGCCGATAAAATCCTCACCATCACCGGTGACTTAACCGAAGCCCAGGTTGTAGCGCTGGTGGAAGAAGCCGGTTTCAAAGCCGAAAAGGTGTAGCGCTAAACCAAAAAAGAAGCCCGTTCCAATGCTGGAGCGGGCTTCTTTTTTCGAGAAAAGCAGTGCTTAAAACAACGGCTTCTTCACTTTCCTGTTGCCGTCTTCGTCGATTTTGATTTTGGTTCCGTCGGCCAGCTTCACTTTGCGCGAGCCGTCGTCGCTCACCTTCACCTTGGCGTCGTTCAGGTATTTGGTTTTGCGATTGCCTTCGCCGTCGCGCTCCAGCTTTTTCACGCCCGAACCCTGGCCCACGCTGCTTGTGCCGCTGCCGGTGCCGGTGCTAGCTGTAACTACGCGAACCGGAGCCACCGAATACGGGCCGCTGCCGTAGTTGGCGCGGTTGGCCGAGTAGGTGTTGTAGTATTCGGGGCTGTTGAGCGTGGTGCGCACTTCCTCGTCGGCGCGGTCGTTGGTTTCGCGCATGGCCAAGTAGCGGCCCGTGGTGTCGGTGGAGTAACGGGTTTCGAGCTCGCCCAGGGTCCGGCCGCGGGTGTAGTAGGTTTTCTCGATGCGGGTCACCACCACGGTGTCGGTCAGCTTGAGGTCTTCGGCCACCCGGGCGGCGAGGCGGCGAGCCTCGTCGCGGGCTATTACGTCATCTTCCGTTACCACGGCCGTGTTGGAGTCGGTAACGGGCGTGGTTTCGACAACTTCCGTTGTTTTTTCCTGCGAGCAGGCAGCGGTGGCCAGCGTGGCAGCGGCCAGCAGGCCGAGGAGTTTAATGTTCATGATTTTGCGAGTTGAGTAACCATAAATGGCCATGTAGCCATTTTTAGGCCCTGATACGGCAGCATTGGTTCAGAGGTTCAAAACGGCTACGGCTCAGCTTAGGCATTCACCACCGAGCCGCCGTTGGGGTGCAGCGTCTGGCCCGAGAAATAAGAAGCGTCTTCCGAGGCGAGAAACACGTAGGACGGAGCCACTTCGGAGGGCTGACCGGCGCGGCCCATGGGCACGTCGTGGCCGAACAGCGGCAGCTTCAGCAGGCCTATTCCCGTGATAAAGGGCGTCCAGATAGGCCCGGGCGCTACGGAATTCACCCGAACGCCTTTCTTGATGAGCTGCAACGACAAGGCCCGCGTGAAGGCCGTAATAGCGCCTTTGGTGGCGGTGTAGTCGAGCAACAGCTCATTGCCCTTGAAGCCGTTCACCGACGCGGTGTTGATGATGGAGTCGCCTTCGGAGAGATGCTTCACGGCCGCCCGCGAGATGCGGAACATGGCAATGATGTTGAGGTTGAAGATGCTGTCGAGCTCCTCGTCCTTGATTTCTTCGAGGGTATCGTGCCAGTTCTGCTCGGCGGCGTTGTTCACCAGAATGTTCAGGCCGCCCAGCTCGGCCACCGTGCGGTCCACGATTTCCTGGCAGAAAGCGGGGTGCTTGAGGTCGCCGGGCAGCAGCAGGCAGCGGCGGCCGTAGCCGCGCACAATTTCCTGCACCACTTCAGCGTCCTGCTGCTCGGTAGGGAAGTAGCTGATGGCTACGTCGGCGCCTTCCGCGGCAAAATGCACGGCCACGGCCCGCCCAATGCCGGAGTCGCCGCCCGTGATGAGGGCCACTTTGCCCTTGAGCTTATCGGCTCCTTTATAGCCTGCGCGGATGAATTCGGGCGCGGGGGTCATCTTGTATTCCAGGCCGGGCTGGCCGGCGCCGGCGTCTTGTTTCTGGGGCGGGAAAATGGTGGGCTTGTCAGACATCAGCAGTGGTAATTGGTTGGAAATGCTGCGTGGGCTAACGGACGGTACGGGCGCGGGTTGCTGGGGTGTAGCGCGGACTCTGCGAGTCCGCGCCTGGACGATGTGGCTAGAGCGGTTTCACGCTTCGTGTACAGCGTTAAACGCATCAAGCCTGATTTCAGGCACTTGTCGGCGCGCGTCTCTGACGCGCTGCCCGTTGGGTTCGAGCCTGTGGCTCGGGGTCGAAC
>JAYSZD010000083.1:0-5531 GCA_043738185.1 Hymenobacter sp.
CGCGCTTGGAATGGTGGGCAACACGCGGACTCGCAGAGTCCGCGCTACAAAGCTAGTGCGGCAGCTTGCCCCAGGCCGCAGCATCCCATTGTGTGGGCGTGCCTGCCAACGCCTCAGGCGTTGCTTCACCACGGTGCTCTTGATAATAGTTACAAAAGCCTTTTAGCGGGCAGCGCGGGCAGTTGGGGCGCAGAAAAAAGCAGATTTGCTGGCCATGCCAATAGTTGTGCTTGTGGAAGTTGAACAGCGCTTCGGCATCGGCGGGCAGCAGGGGCGGCAGCACGGCGTGGGCTTTTTCTACCGATACTTTGGGCCCCAGAAAGCCCACCCGCTGGGCCACCCGGTGCACATGCGCATCCACGGGCAGTACGGGCTTGCGAAAGTTGAAAAGGAGCAGCAGCGAAGCCGTTTTCAAGCCAATGCCGGGCATGTCGGTGAGCCAGGTCATGGCGCGGTCCAGCGGCCACTCAGCCAGAAAGTCCAATTCAAACGTCCCGCCGGTTTCGGCCTCAATGCGCCGCAGAATCTCCTGAATGCGCGGCGCCTGCGTATCGGGCCAGCGCGTGGTGCGGATGGCGTGGGCCAGCGCCGCCGTGGGCGCGGCCAGCACGGCGGGCCAGTTGCCAAAAGCTTCCAGCATGCGGTCGTAGGCCAGCTCTTCGTCGGCGTGGGTGGTGCGGTGCGAGAGCACGGTCGAAATCAGCTCCCGCATGGGCGTGCGGCGGGGCGCCTTGGGCACGGGCCCGTAGAAGTCGTGGAGGATTTCGTGGTCGGCGCGGGCTTTTTCGGCGGCCGGGGAGGCGTAGGTAGCAGACATTGCCCTTGTACCGCCCAAGCCGCGCCGGGGTTGTCACTTCAGCTCGGCCGCCGTAATGGTGCGTTCCCAGAGCTGCTGGCCGGCCTTGTTCAGCACCGAAATCCGCAGCTGTCGGGTAGCCAGTGGGCCGCTCACGGCCACCACGGCAAAATTGCGCTCCATCACCAAAGTACCGTCCACGCGGCCGGTATTGGCCTCTTTGCCGGCACTGGTGGCCGTGCCGCTGGTAAGGGGTGAACACGTGAAATCGTAGAGCGGGTAGGTGCCGGGGCGCTCCAGTTTGGTGAGTTCCGTGAAGTGACGGTCGCCGTCGAGAAACACCACGCCGCTGATGTTGCGGGCGGCGATGCCTTGCAGCAGAGCGGCCCGCTCCTGCTCGTAGTTGCTGTAATTCTCGAACACTTTGGCTGGGTTGAGCACCTGCCCGCCCACGGCAATGAGTTTGAACGTGGCTTGGCTGGCGGTCAGGGCATCGAGCAGCCAGTTTAGCTGCGCTGGTCCCAGGTAGGCACCTTCCTTCTGGTTGTAGCCATCGGGTGCCCGAAACCACCGGTCATCGAGCAGAAAGACCTGCACGTCAGCCCACTCAAACGTGCCCCCGATGCCCTGGCCCGCCCCCTGGCCATAGTTCGGGTTGGCCCAGAAGTCCTTGAATGCCTCCAGCGTGATGGCCTTGCCAACAAAGCTGCGGTCCGAGTCGTTGGGGCCGAAATCGTGGTCGTCCCAGATGGCGTAATTGTGCGTGCGCGCCAGCAGGGGCTGCATTTCGGGCACCGCCCGCGTGTGCGAATAGCGGTGGTAGATACCGGTGCGGGTGTTCCAGTCGGCGGGGCGCAGGTAGGTGTTATCACCCATCCAGAGCATAAAGTCCGGCCGCTGGGCGTCGATGCTAGTGAAGATGCCGTAGTCGCCGCCGTACGCGGGGCCGGCCCGGTCATAAGGCGCGTCGTTCACATACACGCACGAGCCCATGGCAAACTTGAAATCGGGCGGGTCTTGCCGCCACTGCCACTGCGCCTGGCTTTGGAATTCCAACGGATAGGGCCGGGCCACGCGCTGGCCATTAAGGTACAGGGCGTAGGCATAGCGCCGGCCGGGCTGCACCTGGTCGGCCAGCAGATGGGCCGTGTGGGCACTGGCTACCCCGGTGGCCACGGGGGCCGTGCGCCACTTCACCGCCGGTTTCTCTTTGTCCCAGTACTCAATCTGCGCGGTGGCGGGGCCCGTGGTTTGCACCCACAGCGCCACCTCCCGCATCTCCGAATAGCCCACCATCGGCCCCGAACGAAGCAGTGCCGACGCCGCAACCACGGAGTTGGTCCAGGCCGGGGCCGCCTTGCGGGGCTGGGCCAGCAGAGCGCCCGGCACAAGCACGGCAACCAGCGCGCACCTTGCGAAGAGTAGTAGTTTCATGCTCAAAACTACTCGCTAAGCCCGATAACCGGCCCACAAAAAAACGGCGGCCCAAAGCTGGACCGCCGTTTTTGCTACTCCCACGGTGCCAGGCACCACGGGCAGATTCTTACAGCTGGCCACGCTTAGCAGCTTTCTGCATTTTTTCGTTGGCGAAAATGGCTACTTCTACGCGACGGTTGGCGGCTTTGCCCGAAACCGAGGTATTGTCGGCCACAGGCATGGTGGCGCCGTAGCCGGTGGAAGTGATGCGGCCGCTTTCCACGCCCTGCGACGTAATTTCATTGGCCACGGCCTGGGCCCGGCGCTCCGACAAGGGCTGGTTGATAGCATTCGAGCCGCTGGCATCGGTGTGCCCTTCCACCACCACGTTGGTATCGGCGTACTTTTTCAGGGTGGCAGCCAGCTGGTCGATGTTGCCCGCCGCCGCGCTGGTCAGCGATGAAGAGTTGGTGCCAAACAGGATGCCCGAAGCGAAGGTGATTTTGATACCTTCGCCCACGCGCTCCACGGTGGCGCCTTCCAGGTCGCGGCGCAGCTCGGCCGCCTGCTTGTCCATGCGGCGGCCGATGAGCGCGCCGCCGGCACCGCCCACGGCCGCCCCGATGATGGCACCTTTGGCCGTGCCTTTCTTGCCGCCAATCAGCCGGCCCGCCACGCCGCCGGCTACCGCGCCGCCCAGGCCGCCAATCAGGCCGCCCTTCAGGGTTTTGCTCATGGTGCCTTTGGGACGGTCAGTGCCCACGGTGGAAGTTTGGGCCTGGGCGAAGGTATTCCCCAACAGCAGCAGTGCCAGGAGGAATGTGAGTGAAGAACGGAGGAGTTTCATGAGTGAAAAATATTTGTAAAAAGTAAGTGGCCAGCAATAACCCGCTGCAGGCGCAACGGGCCGGCAAGTACGCCAATTGCAACCACCTTGCCAAACTCCTTGAACTCATCTTTAAGGCCCACAAGCGAAACCATATTTCGCCAAAAAAAGGCCGCCTGTTCTGGCGGCCTTTTTAATGTCTCAGGTCAGGCGTTGCTGCGAGGCAACGGCCGGTCCTGCCACGAATCGGTGCTTACAAGCGGCCATCTTCGGCGGCTTTCTTCATCTTTTCGTTGGCGTAGATGGCTACTTCCACGCGGCGGTTGGCCTGCTTGCCTTCAGCCGACGCGTTATCGGCGATGGGCTGCGACGAACCGTAGCCCTGGGTGGTTACGCGGCTTGAAGCAACGCCTTTGGCGATGGCCTCACCGGCCACGGCCTGGGCCCGGCGCTCCGACAGGGGCTGATTGATGGCGTCCGAACCGCTGGCATCGGTGTGGCCTTCCACCAGCACGTTGGTGTCGGGGTATTTTTGCAGCACGGCGGCCATTTTATCAATTTCGCTCAGCGAAGCAGGGCGCAAGCTCGACGAGTTAGTGTCGAACAAAATGCCCGAGTCGAAGGTGATTTTGATGCCTTCGCCCACGCGCTCAACTTTGGCGTTCTGCATATCGCGCTGCAGGTCTTCAGCAGCTTTGTCCATCTTGCGACCGATGATGGCACCAGTGGCACCGCCCGCGGCGGCACCCACGATAGCGCCAATGGCTGTGCCTTTGCCACCGCCAATTACGCGGCCCAGGATAGCACCGGCCACTGCGCCGCCACCGGCGCCAATCAGGCCGCCTTTGGCCGTTTTGCTCATACCGGTTTTGCGGGCTCCGGTGCCGTTGTTGGTCGAAAGGTCAGGTTGCGTGCCAGTCGGCTGCGAGGTGGCGCAGGAGCTGAACAACAGCACAAAGGCCATCAGCACAGAAAGTAGGGATTTGGAGGTGTTCATGGGAAAAAAGAAAATGAGTGATTATATTCTCGGGCTTATACGGGAAAAACCCGTTCCGGTAACGGAAATGGGCCTTTCAATAAGTGTGCCGAAAGCGAAAGTGCCTTAAAACAGCCTTTTACTGGGCTTTTTGGGATGTTCTGCGAGCTTCGCGAAGCCCCGGACTAGCAGCCAACACGGGCTGCAGCATGCCCAGCAGGTCGGCCAGACGTTGCTTCAGCTCGCGGCGGTCCACGATAAAATCGAGGAAGCCGTGCTCCAGCACGAACTCGGCGCTTTGGAAACCCTTGGGCAGGTCCTTGCCAATGGTTTCCTTGATAACGCGGGGTCCGGCAAAGCCAATCAGCGCGCCGGGCTCAGCGATGTTAAAGTCGCCCAGCATGGCGAATGAGGCCGTTACGCCGCCCGTGGTGGGGTCGGTGAGCAGGCTCACGTAGGGCACACCGGCTTCCGAAAGTAACGCCAGCTTGGCCGAGGTCTTGGCCATCTGCATCAGCGAATAGCCGGCCTCCATCATGCGAGCACCGCCAGAGCGCGAAATCATCAGAAACGGCGTGCGGGTTTGGCGGGCGTAATCGATGGCACGGGCAATTTTCTCGCCCACCACCGACCCCATCGAGCCGCCAATAAACTTGAAATCCATGGCCGCCACCACCAGCGGCTGGCCCGCCGACAGGCCGTGGGCCGTGCGCACGGCATCTTTCAGGCCGGTGTTGTGCTCGGTGGCCACCAAGCGCTTGGGGTATTCCTTGGTATCAACAAAGCGTAACGGGTCGCCGGAAGTGAGGTTGGCGTCAAGCTCTGTAAACTGGCCGCCGTCGAAGAGGAAGTCGAAGTAGTCGGCGGCGTCGATACGGTCGTGGTGGCCACAGGGCCCGCACACGTGCAGCAGCCGCTTATGTTCGGCCATGGTAACCACCGACTTACACTCCGGACACTTGTGCCAGAGCCCGTCCGGCGTCTCCTTTTTTTGGTCGGTGGGGGTGACGATGCCCTTTTCTACGCGCTTAAACCAGGACATATATAATTGAGTGTTTGTAGCAGGAAGCTAGCGGGTGGAATCAAATGTGAGGTCAAAAGTAAGGGATTATCAGGGTTATGGCGTAAAAACCTGCTTACCATCTGGCCTTTTACCGGCGTTTACCACTCCGAAAATCCCCGCGTCCAGGGGCTTGCGGGCTGGGCGGCGCGTGGCGCACGGCATTCGGCAAAGCAGCCGCGTTGGGCCGGACCGAAGCAGGAAGCAGCAGCCCAGCTGCCGGGCCGTAGCGGCAGCATCGACCGAGAAAAATGACGCGGGCGGCGCGCCAGGCGCTACCTTGGCCTTCCGAATGCGGCCGGGTAGTCTGGCCGCCAATGGTGCTGCTTGTTTCGCCTTTCGCCCGTGAAAAATTTCTCCCCCGCCTTATTGGCACTCTCGCTGCTGGCCACTCCCCTGCTCAATAGCTGCGTGACCGCCAAAAAATACGACGACCTGAGCGCCCGCCAAAAGGCCG
>JAYSZD010000084.1:0-2246 GCA_043738185.1 Hymenobacter sp.
TGGGCCAGCATGCTGTGGCCACGCAGGCCCGGCTGCGGTCGGTGTTCCAGCCCAAAACCAAGCGGCTGCTGCTCCGCCCGGGTCTGAGCCGGGGCCAGCAAGCCTTTGTGCTGGGCCGGGAGGTAGCCTTCAACTACCTGAAGCTGGCGGAGCGGCCCTACGTGAGCAGCAGCACGCAGGTGCGCTCTTTTGATGAAGTGCTGAACAACTTCAAGGCGTCGTATTTCGCAGGGGCGCTGCTGATGGAGGAAGAAAGCCTGCTGCGCGATTTACGCAAGGTTTTCGGCGCCAAAAAGTGGCATCCCAGTCTGCTGCTGGACTTGCTGACGCAGTACGACGTGAGCCCCGAGATGTTTATGCAGCGGCTGACGACGCTGCTGCCGCGGCATTTCGGCCTGCAAAGCCTGTTTTTTTTGCGCTTCGACCAAACCACTGCCGGCATGCCCTTCGAGCTGACCAAGGAGCTGCACCTGGCCCGCCTGCACAACCCGCACGGCAACGAGCTGAACGAGCACTACTGCCGCCGCTGGGTGAGTCTGCGGCTGCTGGACGAAGCCCGCGCCCTGCCCGTGCCAGATACCGCTATTGCCCCCGTCACGGTGGCCGGCGCCCAGAAATCGCATTACTTCGGCACCGACGACGAATACCTGTGCTTCACATTGGCGCGGGCCGGCACGCCCACCCAGCCCGCCCTGAGCGTGACCGTGGGCCTGCGCTGCGACGACAACCTGCGCGCGCAGGTCCGGTTCCTGGCCGACCCCGCCCTGCCCTTCCGCATCGTGAACGAAACCTGCGAACGCTGCCCCATTCCCGACTGCGAGTCGCGCGCCGCGGCGCCCACCGAAATCGTCCGGCAAGCCGAGCGCGAAGCTTTTGAAGCAGCCGTGACGGCCCTCGTGCAGGGCGAGTAGGACCCCAGGTGCGGCGAACTTTAGCTGGCTGCCCGTTGTGCTAGCGGGTAGGGAAAGGCCCGGAACCGCCGCAACACGGCGACGGCGGGCCAGCAAGACGCACTTCTATCCAACTACAAACTCCTATTTGCATTATTCTGATTTATGCGTTCATTCGCTGTCTGGGGCCTTTCCGTTGTTGTTTTTCTGGTGCTCGCGGCGGGCGGCTACGCCGGGTGGCGCGTGTTCTACTGGCCCAACGTGCGCACTTTGGCCGAGGGGCCGGCCTACCTCTACATCCGCACCGGCACGAAGTTCGCGGCCGTGCTGGATTCGCTGCACAAATACCAGCTGCTGCGGGAGCCCGCCACGTTTGCCTGGGTGGCACGGCAGCAGAACTACCCCGCGCAAGTAAAAGCCGGCCGCTACCGGCTCGACTCCGGGCTGGGCAATCTGGAGCTGGTGCGGCGGCTGGCAGCTGGCCAACAAGACACGGTGCAGTTTGAGCTAAAGCCCTTCCACTACCTCGACCGCCTGCCGCAGCAGGTGAGCCGGCAGCTGGAAACCGACTCCTTCAAGCTGGAGTTGTTGCTGGGCGACAATACCGGACTGCGGCGCCGCTTTCGCCTCGACACCTGCACCGTGCGGACGCTCTTTATTCCGGGCCGCTACCAGCTGCTGTGGAACACGGGTGCCGGGGCTTTTCTGGATAGCATGGCGGCCACCCACCGCCGCTTCTGGACGGCTGAGCGCCGGGCCCAGGCCGACTCCCTCAAGCTTACGCCCGTGCAGGTGAGCGTGCTGGCCAGCATTGTGCAGCGCGAAACGGCCCAACTCACCGACAAACCCCTGATTGCCGCCGTGTACCTCAACCGCCTGCGCAGAGGCCAGCCCCTGCAAGCCGACCCTACCTTACTCTGGCCGCTACACGGCCTCGGCACCCGGAAGCGCGTGCTGAACGTGGACAAGAAAGTGGATTCGCCCTACAACACCTACCGGCACAAGGGCCTGCCGCCCGGCCCCATCACCACGCCGCTGCCCAGTTCCCTCAATGCCGTGCTGCGGCCGGCCCACAACCAAAACCTGTTCTTCTGCGCCCGGCCCGATGGCAGCGGCTTTTCGGACTTCGCCGAAACCTATGCCGAACACAAGCGCAACGCCCGCCGCTACCAGCGCCGGCTCGACAGCCTGGGCGTGAAGCGCTAGCTCAGCCAAGCCCGGAAGCGAAGCCGGGTTCCGGGCTTTGGCGTTGCTGAAAAATCATTTTTGGCCTCTCTGGTTCAGAACTCCGGGCGGAATGTTTTTCGGCAGCGGGCTGGGGTCGTGCTAGCGGCAGGGTGCGTACTTTTACTTCCT
>JAYSZD010000085.1:0-5520 GCA_043738185.1 Hymenobacter sp.
CAACTGGCCGCCAAATCCGAATCGGAGGCCGTGCAAAAGGGCGTCCGGGCGCTGGCCTGGTTTATCCTGGTGGGCTGGGCCATTTACCCCATCGGCTACATGGCCATGCCCGGCGGCTTGCTGGGTCCTGACGGCGCGGGCCTGCTCCGCCCCTCCGACCTCGACCTGATTTACAACATCGGCGACGCCATCAATAAAATCGGGTTTGGCCTCGTTGTGTACGGCATTGCCCGTAGCGAATCGGTAGTGAAAGTCGCCCCCAAAAGCGCTACTTCCGTGGTATAGCGAGCGCCCCGTCTGAACCTTTCCGGCAGGCCGACATGGCCGGCACGTGAAATTCAGGTGACGCATCGCACGGAAATCCCAACCTGACTGGGAGCAATTGATAACAGGCCGTTGTACTGCGCTAGCTGTGCAGCGGCCTGTTTTATTTCTCACTGTTATTACCACGACTCAATGCCTACTGCCTTTGCTTCTGACTGGTCTCATCGCTCCTACTCCTACGCCGCAGTACTGGCGCTGGTGGGCCTTGGGGTGGCTTTTCCGGCAGTGGCGGGCTGGCTGCTGGGGGTGCCGCTGGCCCTGGGCATGGTGGTGCTGGGCGTGGCCCACGGCGCCTGCGACCAGTTTGTGCTGCCCGCTAGCCAGCCCTCTGGCCAAGCCGCCATGGGGTGGCGCTATTGGGGCCGGTTTCTATTGGGCTACCTCGGGCTGGCCGCATTGGTGGGCCTGCTCTGGTGGTGGTGGCCAATGGCTACGGTGGCGGGGTTTTTCCTGCTCACGGTATGGCATTGGGGCTCGGCCGATGCGCCCGCCAACGCCCAGGTTCCCAACAGCTGGTGGCTCGCACACAGCTTGTTGCGTGGTCTGTTAATTTTTGCGGTCCCTGCCTGGGGCCGGGCCCACGAAACCCGAAGCCTGGTGAACGAGCTGCTCGCCTTCGTGGGCGCGGCCGATGTTTCGGTGGCCACATTCGAGGCCATTGCGGTAGTGCTGGGCGTGCTGGTGGTGGGCGGGCACGCGGCACTATGGGCCGGCTATGCCAAGCAGTCCCGAACCGACCTGCTCAAAACCGAGCTGGTGGAAGTGGCCGTGCTCACGCTGCTGTTCGTGGCGCTGCCGCCGCGGCTTTCGGTGGCAGTGTATTTTGTATTCTGGCACAGCCTACAGCACATTTTGCGCCTCAATGGCTGGCTGGGCTATGCCTCGGGCACCAGTGGCCCCGCCAGCCGGTCGGAATTGTTGCGGCAGCTGGGTTTCTTTCTGCGCCGGGCTGCGCCGCTGCTACTGCTTAGCTGCGTGGCACTGCTGGTGCTGGGCCGCGTGCTGGCCCCCCGCCTGCCCGATGCCACGGCCTGGTTTAGCCTGGCACTGGTTATTGCCGCCATCGTGACACTGCCCCACGCCCTGTTAGTGACGACGGTGATGGACGCCCACCGGTGGAAAAACCTGGGGCCGGCCAAGCGCCCATAATTCTCCACCAAAGGCAACTGCTCTCCGCTATCCTACTTCAATGCTGTAACTGGCCGAGAATACTTGGCCGGAGTCCAGGCTCAGGATGCCTTCTTTCTCGCTGAGTTCGCCGGAGGTACCCGCGGGGCTGGCAATGCCGTGCCAAGGCTCAATGCACACGAAGCCGGCGCCGGAGCCTTTGGTCCAGAGACCGAGGTAGGGAAAGCCATCAAACCGGAGCCGTACGAAACGCGCCGACTTGCGCGAACGCAGCGTCAGACGCGTAAAATCGTAGTGTTTGAACACCAGGGCATCATCCGCGAACAGCTCGTAGCTGAGTGGCAGCGCCTGTTTATTATTGAGGACCGGCGCGGTTTGGCCGGTTAGCAGGCCCCCTTGCAAGAGATGGCGCGCCAGGGTTACGGGGTGGTCGAATTCAAAGAAATAATCCTCAAACTGCTCTTCGGGCAGCAAGGGGCAGCGGAATGCCGGATGCGCGCCAATACTGAACAGCAGCAGCTGGCCAGAAGCGGGATTACGCACGTCCCAGCGTACGGCAAGCATGGCGTCGCGTAGCGTGTAGGTGATGGTGAGCTCGAAATCAAAGGGGAAAATAGCCCGCGTTTTTTCGTTCTGGCGCAGCTGAAACACAAGCGTCGAGGCGCTTTGCTGAACCACGGTAAATTCCTCGTCGCGGGCAAAGCCGTGCTGCGACAACTGGTAAGTACGCCCTTCATGGTAGTAGGTATCATCGGGCAGGCGGCCCACCAGCGGAAATAATACCGGTGCGTGCCGCCCCCACACGGCCGGGTCGGCCGGCCACAGGTACTCGATGCCATCGGTCAGGGTTACCAGGCTGGTCAGCTCGGCCCCGGCAGCGGCAAACGTAGCGCGGCAAACAGAGGACGCAAGCGTGTAGTGGTCGGGGCGTGCGGGCATGGCAAGGGGTTGGACGGAACGGGATTGCAGCAACTCGTCTATCAGAAAACACGCTTGGGCGAACCGACGGTCTTCGTTACCGGAAATCTCGGCAAAATTGGCCATCTGCTCGCGTAGCTCGCGCTGGTAGAGGTCGTAGAAATGCTGGCGCAGAAATGGGTGCTCGCGGAGCGGGTCCGGCTGCCAGGGTAGGTCGATGCCCATAAGCAGCACCAGGTCGTAGTGTTCTTCGCTGATGCGGCGCAGTATCCACTCGGGGCAGGTGCCAAAGACGTGCTCTGCCCATATTTTTATAACCAGCAGGTCGCTGTCGTAAAACACCAAGCCATTGGCCTGGGCTTCAGCCTGCACTTCGGCCCGCACCTGGCCCCGCGCGATTGCTTCAATGTCTTCGGACGAATAATGAGGGCCGGAAATGGCCAGATACTCGCGGGCGAATTCGGGGGCAAAGGAAGTACCGTAATGAGCCGCCAACCGCGCGGTCAAGGTCGATTTGCCCGTGGATTCGGGACCAGTCAGGGAAACGCGCAGCAACTTACAAAGGGCTTAGGGACAAGTGAACGAAGGAAAAAGTGGCTTAAATAAAACCAGTAATTCTTTAACCGGTGCAATTTAGCACATTCATAACCTGCATACCCCGGCCTGCGTGCTGCCAAGCAGCGCCCGCCCACGCCTTACCAAACTGCTGGCGGCGCCTCCTGCGCCCCCAGCTCGCGCCGCCACTGCCAATAGCCGTAGGCGGCCAGGGCGAGGTATAGAAAATAGAGCAGGCTCACGAAATACAGCTCTTTATACCACAGCATGGGCACGTAAATAACATCGACCAACAGCCACAACAGCCAGTTTTCGAGCCGCTTGCGGGTGAGCAGGTACTGGGCCACAATGCTGGCGCCGGTGGTAAAGCTGTCGATGTAGGGAAAAGCCGCATCGGTATGCCGGTGCAGATAGTAACCGAACCCCAGCGTGAAGAGGACCGCAAACGCCACGCCCAACAGCCACTCGCGGCCCTGCGTGTGGGTTACGCCCAGTTCCGTGGCGTTGCGTCCGCCGTAAAGCCACTCGTACCAGCCGTAGCAACTGAGCACAATAAACAAGCCCTGCAACCCGCAATCCGCGTAAAGCCTGGCCGTGAAGTACACGAACACGAAGAGCAGGCAGCTGACGATGGCTACCGGAAAGTTCCAGATGGACTCGCGGGCAGCCAGCCACACGCAGGCGAAGCCCGTGACCACGGCCACCAGCTCCAGCGGCGTAGTGGCCTGCCAGTAATGCGCAAACAAGGTTGGAATATCCAGCAACAGCAGGGCGAACACGCGGGCACTGCCCACCAGGAAGCCGCAAGATAGGAGCAGCAGGGCTATTTTTGCTGCCTCAGCACCCACCTCATGCCCAACCATCCACTCGAAATCAACCCCGAAGACCTGCACGCCCGCCTGCAAGCCGGCGACGACCTGCAGCTCGTGGACGTGCGCCAGCCGGAGGAATTCGACTATTGCCACCTCCCCGGCAGCCTCCTGCTGCCGCTGGATGAACTACCGCGCCGCGCGGCCGAAATCCGCGCTGACGGGCAGGTGGTACTCATCTGCCACCACGGCGTGCGCTCGGCCCAGGCGCTGGGCTACCTGCGCCACCGCCTCGGCCGCACCAACCTGCTGAACCTACGCGGCGGCGTGGCCGCGTGGGCCGAAGAAGTCGACCCCGACTTTCTGCGCTATTAAATATTGGGGAAGCTGGTGGGTTTCAAACCAGTGTCGTCGCTTTGGGGTTGCGTTCGTGAAAAGCGCCTATTTTACTATTGCCCCTTGCTCATGCCCAATTTTCCTCTTCCCGCCGCGCCACTGTCTGAAACTGACACCGGTTCTCCTACCCTGGCAGGCCGGCTGGCAATGCGCGAGCGACCGACCGGCCCGCCGTTGCTGCGTCAGGAATGGGGCGACCTCCTGTTTATGCACTGGCCGGTGCCCGCCGAGCTGCTCCAACCCTATCTGCCGCCCCGTCTCACCATCGACACCTACGATGGCCTAGCCTGGCTGGCAGTAGTGCCGTTTCGCATGTCGAAAGTGCGCACCCGCTTCACGCCACCGGTGCCGGGTGCCGACGAATTTCTGGAGCTGAACGTGCGCACCTACGTGCACCTTGATGGCGTGCCGGGCGTGTGGTTTTTCTCGCTCGATGCCACCAACGCGCTGGCCGTATGGGCGGCCCGCACGTTCTTCAACCTGCCCTACCTGCGGGCCACCATGCGCCTGGACCGCCCCAACGCCAACCTGCACCAGTTCCGGGCCGAGCGCACGCACGCGGGGGCGCCCGCCGCCACCTTCAGCGCTACTTGGGCCGTGCAAGCGCCCCTGCCGCCCGCCGAGCCCGGCTCCCTGGCGTTTTTTCTCACGGAGCGCTACTGCCTCTACGCCAGCAACCAAGCCCAAACCAAGCTCTACCGCGGCCGGGTGGCGCATGCGCCGTGGCCCCTGCATGCGGCCCAGGTGCTGCATTGCGAATCGACACTGATAGAAAGCCACGGCTTGCCCACGCCCGCTGGCCCGCCCGTGTTGCACGCCGGCGGCCCCGTGAGCGTGGAGCTGTGGCCACTGCGGCGGGTGTAATTTTGGGGAGTGAAACCCGCCTTTGTCCTGCCGCCGCTGCCCGAATTGCCCATCCTTGCGGCCCTGCCCGCCTTGCGGGCCGCCCTGGCTGCGCACAGCCGCGTGGTGCTGGAAGCGCCTCCTGGCGCCGGCAAAACCACCGTGGTGCCGCTGGAGCTGCTGGCTGCGGAGTGGCGCAACCCCGACGATAAAATTCTGGTGCTCGAACCCCGGCAGCTGGCCGTGCGCGGGGCCGCCACCCGCCTGGCGCAGCTGCTGGGCGAGCCCGTGGGCCGCACCATCGGCTACCGCGTGCGGCTCGATAGCAAGGTGAGCCGGGAAACCCGTGTGGAGGTCATCACCGAAGGCATTCTGACGCGCATGATTCAGGACGACCCGGCGCTAGAAGGCGTGGCGGCCGTGGTCTTCGACGAGTTTCACGAGCGCAGCCTGAATGCCGACCTGGGGCTGGCCCTGGCACTGGATGCACAGGCCGTGCTGCGGCCCGACCTGCGCATTCTGATAATGAGCGCCACGCTGGAAGCCC
>JAYSZD010000086.1:0-5514 GCA_043738185.1 Hymenobacter sp.
TACCGCACTGGCGGCAACCTGCCCGCCGGTTCATTTAGCCCCAAAGAGTATGCCCTCACCGTGTCCTACGGCCAGCAGCTGACGGATAATTTCGGTGTGGGTATTTCGGCCCGCTACGTGCGCTCGAACCTTATAGGAACCGTGAACGGTAGCGATGCCCAGGCCGGTAACGCCGCCGCCGTGGATTTGGGGGCCTATTATAATACTGATGCTACAATTGGTACTGGTCTCTACAATCTGGCCTTTGGCGCCTCGGTGTCCAATATTGGCAACAAGATGACCTACGATGACCCCAACACCCCTAGCTTCCTGCCCACGTCTCTTAGACTGGGCACGGCCATAACCAGGGAAATTGACCAGTACAATAAAATCACCCTCGTATTCGACGCTACCAAGCTGCTGGTACCCTCGCCCTACTACGAGGACGGTGTATTATCTACCGACCCTCGTATTGTGGCCAAAAACCGGGATATTGCCAACAAATCCATCGTGAGCGGCATCCTGGGCTCATTTGGTGATGCACCCGGCGGGTTCAAGGAGGAGCTGCGCGAAATCAACCTTTCAACCGGTCTCGAATACAACTACAACGACCTGCTATATGCCCGCGGCGGCTACTTCTACGAAGCGCCCGACAAGGGCGACCGCCAATACGCCAGCCTGGGCCTGGGCGTGCGCTACCAGGTGTTCGGCATCGATGGTACGTACCTGATACCCACAGGTAGTAACTCGCAGAACAACCCCCTGGCCCAAACCATCCGCATCTCGCTGCACTTCAACCTGAACAAGCTCTCTGAAGCGTTTGATGAAAACGGTGCCGGTGGTACCAGCGGCGACGTGCCTTCCAACTAATTCGTTTGCCGGTGAGTTAAGAAGCTCCGGCGCTCAATACAAAGAACGTCATGCCCGGCTGCTTCGGCGAGCCGGGCATGACGTTCTTTTTAAGGCGTCTTCGCATTCGCTCATTGTCAACAAATTAATGCTTTAAATAATCAGCAAATCAATTTTATGCTCGACCGTACCCTTGCCCCTCCCGTTCAGCCGCTGGCCCGCGTCACGCTGCCCGAGGCGGAAGTTTTAGCGCTGCCCAGCGGCGCCCGGCTTCACGTACTGGCCAATAATGCACAACCCGTGGTGCGCCTGCAACTGGTGTTCCGGGCCGGCAAAACGGCCGAAACCAAGCCGGGACTCGCTTCCCTCACGGCGCGCATGCTGCTGGAAGGCACCACCACCCGCACCGCCCGGCAAATTGCCGACGAAGTGGCTTTCTATGGCGCCTCACTGGAATGCGACGCGGGTTTCGACCGCTCCACGCTCACGCTCTACTGCCTCACCCGGCACCTGCCCGCGCTGCTGCCCCTGGTGAACGATGTGCTCACCAACCCCGCCTTCCCCGCAGCTGAGCTGCAGCAGCTAAAAACCCGCACCATTCAAAACGTGCGGGTAGAGCGCCAAAAAACCAGCTATCTGGCCTCCGAGCGGTTCAATGAGC
This sequence comes from Hymenobacter sp., assembly GCA_043738185.1. Taxonomy (GTDB): domain Bacteria; phylum Bacteroidota; class Bacteroidia; order Cytophagales; family Hymenobacteraceae; genus Hymenobacter. The sequence goes on from JAYSZD010000086.1 coordinate 1,490, forward strand.
TGCTTTTTGGTTCCCAGACGCCCTACGGCCAGTTGTTTGACGGCGATGCTTATCAGGGCCTGACGGGCGCAGAAGCCCAGCAATTTCACCAGATAGCTTACGCGCTTAGCAACGCGGAAATATTTTTGTGCGGCGACGTGGCGGCCGAGCAAGCCCTGGTCGCGCAGGCTTTCAGCGAAGTCCCCGAAGGTGGGCTCAGCCTTCGGGTACCGGTTTCGGGTGCGCCCGTGGGCTCGGTAGTCGGCGTCGAAATTCCTTCGGGCCGCGTGGTGGTGCCGGGCAGCCTGCAGGCTTCAGTGCGCATGGGCCGGAGCTGGCCCGCGCCCACGCACCCCGATACCCACCGGCTGAAACTGCTGGTGAACGTGTTTGGCGGCTACTTTGGCTCGCGCCTGATGCGTAACATCCGCGAAGACAAGGGCCTGACGTATGGCATCTACGCCAGCGTAGCCCCGCGCGAATTAGGAACCAATATTACCATCGGTACCGATGTGAAGGGCGAAAGCGCCGACTTCGCGGTGAGCGAAATCGAGATGGAAATGCGCCGTTTGCGGGAGGAACTGATTCCGGCCGACGAGCTGGAAACGGTGAAGAACTACCTATTGGGCAAGTTTGCCAACGAGCTATCTACGGTTTTTGAGCAGTGCGATAAGTACAAGGCGTTGGTTTTCATGAATCTACCCGGCGACTACTACACCGAGTTCGTGCGGCAAACCGAAGCTGCTGACGCGGAAACCCTGCAGAAACTGGCGCAGCACTACCTGAGCCCCGGCGACATGCAGGTGGTTATTGCTGGTCCGGTAGAAAGCCCGGTGAAATAGCTGTCAGGCCGCAGCGAGGCCGGCTGGTTTTGCCTGGCCATATTAAAAGCACACGGTCCCGGAGCTATGTAGTTCCGGGACCGTGTGCTTTTAATTCAAATCGGTAGTCACCCAAAACCCTATGCCGGGGTCTGAATGGCGGGCGGAGTTGGGTTGTACTCGGGCGTGGCGGTGCGATGTTCGGCGCTTTTCTTGCCTTTGTCGTCCTTCACGTCGCGGCGGCTGAAAGGGCGGATGATGAGCCGCAACGCCTGGTCGGAGCTGAAGTAGCTAAAGGCCCAGTCCACAAATGCCACCACTTTGTTGCGGAAGCCAACCAGGGTCATCAGGTGCACAAAAAGCCAGGTGGCCCAGCCGAAAATACCGTTGAAGTGCACGTTGCCGGGCAGGTCCACTACGGCTTTGTTGCGGCTCACAATGGCCATCGAGCCCTTGTTGGTGTACACGAAATCCTTGGGCGCTTCGCCGCGCAACAGGCGTTGGAGGTTATCGGCCAGCTGGTCGGCCTGCTGCTGGGCCACTGGGGCCAGCATGGGCATGCCACGGGGCATGTCTTCGGTCACCAGGTTGGCAAGGTCGCCGATGGCGAAGATGTTGGCGTGGCCTTCCACCTGGTTCCAGCGGTTCACGGTCACGCGCTTGTTGCGGGTTACCACCTCGGCGGGCAGGCCGGGCACTTCGGCGCCATTCACGCCGGCGGCCCACACCAGGTTTTCGGTGGGAATAAATTCGGTGTCCGAATAGTAGGCCCGACAATCCTCGAAGTTCTTGATAGACGTGTTAAGCAGCACCTTCACGCCGAGCTCGTCGAGGTAGCGTTTGGCATCGGCCTGCGAGGCGGCCGACATGGGCCCCAGCAGCGCCGGGCCGGCCTCCACCAGAAATATCTGCATGGCCCGCAAGTCTAGCTCCGGGTAGTCTTTGGGCAGCACGTGCTTGCGCATTTCGGCCAGCGAGCCGCTTATTTCGACGCCCGTGGGGCCGCCGCCCACCACCACGATGTTGAGCAGGGCCTGCTTTTCGGCATGATTTTCGGTGAGCAGCGCTTTCTCGAAGTTCTGAAAAATGAAGCTCCGCAGGTTCAGCGCATTCGGAATGCTCTTAATCTGCATGGCATTGCGCTCGATGCTTTCCAAGCCGAAAAAATTGGTGAGCGAACCCGTAGCCAGTACCAGGTAGTCGTAGCGAATGTCGCCTACGCTGGTCGTTATCGTGTTGCGGGCGGGATGCACCTGCTGCACGTCGGCCATGCGGTAAAATAGGTTTTTCTGACCCGCGAAAATCTTTCGGATGGGGTAAGCAATGCTATCCGCTTCGAGGGCGCCGGTGGCTACTTGGTAGAGCAGGGGCTGAAAATTGTGGTAGTTGTTGCGGTCCACTACCACCACTTGTACGGGGGCGTTGCGCAGCGATTTGGCCAGGCGCAGGCCGCCAAAGCCACAGCCGATAATAACCACGCGCGGCTGAGTTGAGGAGGGAAGATTGGTATCCATAGGGCCACAGATTAAAACGGATTTTAGCGAATTGAACGGATTTTTTGGGGTTCCGTACCGTCAGGCCGTCGGGGTAGAACGTGAAAAAACCGGCCTTTGTTTACAAAAGCCGGTTTCCAGTATTGGTTGTAGTGTGGCTAAATGATTTTAGCTATCAGAATATTAGGTGTACTGAAAACCCCAAAAAATCCGTTCAATCCGCTAAAATCCGTTAAATCTGTGGTCAGTCGTCGTTATACTTCTTCTTGAATTCGCCGTTTTTCACTTGCTGCACCAGCTTCAGCCAACTGAAAGGGTTGAGCAACGGGTTGTTGGTGTACTGATTGGGTGCCATGCCCGCACGTACGTCCTGGGCATACTGCTGCCGGTCCATCGTCTGGCGGAAGTTGGCCACCGCGCCCATCGGCTGGGTCCGGAAAATGCGGTCCATTAGTTCCGCGTTGAGGTTGTCGGCGGCGGCACTGCCACGCTCGGTGGGCAAGCGCAGAGCCAGAAAAGCCTTTTTAAAGTCGCGCTCGGTGGTGTAGGGAAACACCCGTACTTCTTCCAGCATGGTAGCATCTTCCCGCATCCGAACGATAACCGAATAACTCTGGCGCTGGAAATCGGGCGGAATAACAATGAGCTCATTGGCGTAGCCCAGCGAACGAATGATGATGCTGTCGCCAGCTAACACGGCCATCGAAAAGTAGCCGTAAGCGTTGGATGCCGTGCCGCGGCCGGCCTTGGGCACGTAGAGCGTGGCGCCGGGAACCCCCAGCAGGCTGTCGCCGCTGGCCACAATGCCGGTGAACTGAATCACTTTGCGCTTGCCCTGGGCCTGGGCCGAAGGCGCGGCCAGCAGCAGCGCGCCCAGCAAAGCCGCAGCAAAAAATAAGGAAAAGCAACGAAGACGCGGAAAGTCAGGCATATTGGAGGCGGAGCGGATGACAAATATACGACGCCGGGTTCGGGGGCGATGGTACCTTTGGGCAGTGAGGAAGGTAGCACTTGCGCCCCATTCCCAGACAGCAGATGCGTTTAAAACATTTCACAGTTGCTTTCGGGCAGAAACTTTTTAAGTCCCTGGGCGATGAAAGCCGGGTGCGCATCCTGCATCTGCTGTGGCGCAACCGTGAAATGGTGGTGGCCGACCTGGAGCAGGTGCTGGATTTCACCCAGACCAAAACCAGTCGGCAATTAGCGTACCTGAAAAATGCGGGCCTGGTGAGCGTGCGCCGGCTCGACAACTGGATGTACTACGCCCTGAAACCAGAGGCGGTAGAATTGCTGCAGGAGTTGCTGGGCTTCATGGAAAAGGACCCGCAGCTGCTTCACGACCAACAGCTGTACCAAACGCTGTGGTCGAACCGTGAGCTGGCCGCGTATAAGCTGCAAAACCGGCACTGGCACGGGCCGGTCTGAGTCTGGAAAGCCGGGTTTCAGTAATTTTTTTGAATTGATATGAGCAAGGACCGCCGCCTGTTTGTGTGCGTGAAACAAAAATCCGGCGTGGGGGAGGACGTGGCCCGCGCCCTGAAAAAAGAGCTGAAGCAGCAGGGCCTGAAAAGCCGGGTCATAGATGGAGAAAAATGGCGCACGCAAGTGCAGACCTGCAACTGCCTGGACCTGTGCAAGCAGTGCAAAAAAGGCCCCGGCGCTGCACTGGTCGTGTATCCCGAAGGCACGGTGTACGGCAACGTGCGCCCCGCCGACGCCGCCGAGCTGGTAG
>JAYSZD010000087.1:0-2239 GCA_043738185.1 Hymenobacter sp.
ACCAAAGACTTGCTGGTACTGGTAGCTTTTGCCGTACTGATGGTGGTGGCCGCAGTTTCCATGATTCGCAGCCAGCAGGCCGAGCAGGTGCTGGACGACGAATTGCACCAGCCCCACGCCTTCAACTACCCGCTCATTCTCACCATTGGCCTGGTGGTGGGCGTGCTCACCGGCTTTGTGGGCGCGGGCGGGGGCTTCCTGATTATTCCGGCCCTGGTGCTGGGGGCCCGCCTGCCCATGAAACTGGCCGTGGGCACCTCGCTGGCCATCATCGCCCTGAACTCGCTCATTGGTTTCACTGGTGATTTGAGCGCGGGCACACCCATCGCCTGGACCTTTTTACTCGGCTTTTTGGCCTTTGCCTTGGTGGGCATCGTGCTGGGCACCTACCTGGCCCGCTTCATCCCGGGTGCCCGACTCAAACCAGCTTTTGGCTGGTTCACGCTGGCCATGGGCACGTTCATTCTGGTCAAAGAGCTGCTGTTTCACCACTCCTAAGACGCTTTATTTCTCCTCCTCTCACCCGTTTTATCGTCGCATCCCATGAAAATTGAACAGTTCGAAGACAAGGGCCTGGCCCACTTCTCCTACGCCATCCTGAGCGAGTGCGCCCGCGAAATCGTCCTTGTTGACCCCGCCCGCAACCCGCAGCCATACCACGATTACGCGAAAGCCAACGATGCCCGAATCGTGGCCGTCATTGAAACCCACCCCCACGCCGACTTCGTGTCGTCGCACCTGGAAATTGCCCAGGCCACCGGGGCCGTTATCCGCGTAAGCAAGCTGCTCGGGGCCGATTACGACCACGAAGCCTTTGACGAGGGCGATACCTTCACCGTGGGCAAGCTCACGTTCCGGGCCCTCAATACGCCCGGGCACTCCCCCGACTCCCTGAGCATCGTGCTCAGCCGCGAGGGCCGGGACGTGGCCGTGTTTACCGGCGACACGCTCTTCATCGGGGACGTGGGCCGGCCCGACCTGCGCGAAAAGGCCGGCAACCTGACCGCCAAGCGCGAGGAGCTGGCGGCCCAGATGTACCACAGCCTGCGCGAAAAGCTCATGCCCCTGGCCGCTGACGTGCTGGTGTACCCTGCCCACGGCGCGGGCAGCCTCTGCGGCAAGGCCCTGAGCGGCGCCAACAGCAGCACCATCGGGGCCGAGAAAATCGGCAACCCCATGCTGCGCCCGCTCAGCGAGGAAGACTTCGTTAAGGAGCTGCTGGCCGACCAGCCGTTCATTCCCAAATACTTCGGCTACGACGTGGCCCTGAACAAAGCCGGCGCGCCCGCCTACGCGCCGAGCGTGCAGCAGGTCAAGCGCCTGGCCCCCGGCGCGGCGCTGGAAGCCGGCGCGGTGGTCGTGGACACGCGGCCCGTAGCCGAGTTCAAAAAAGGCCACGTTGAGGGCGCCATCAACATCCAGCAGGGCGGCAAGTTCGAAACCTGGCTGGGCTCCATTGTAGGACCGGACGAGTCGTTTTATCTCCTCGCGGCCGACGCGGCCACGCTGGAGGACCTGATTCAGAAAACAGCCAAAATCGGCTACGAGTCGCTGATTAAGGGCGCCCTGGTGGGCACGCCGGCCAATGAGGCCACCATGCTGGCGCTGGACGTGGACGCTTTCCGCCAGCACCCGGAGAACTATACCATCGTGGACATCCGCAACGCGGCAGAACACCGCGACGAGCCGATTTTCGCTGGCTCCCTCAACATTCCCCTGCCGGAGCTGCGCGAGCGGGCCGGCGAAGTTCCCACCGACAAGCCCGTGGTGGTGCACTGCGCCGGCGGCTACCGCTCGGCGGCCGGCAGCAGCATCGTTGCCGATGCCCTGCCCGGTACCCCAGTACTGGACCTGAGCGAAGCCGTGAAGTCCTTCCAGCCAGCTGTCACCAGCCATTAAGTAATGGATTAAATGAGTCTCCGGGATTCACCCGGGGGCTCTGCTACCCTTCAATCCCATGTATCATTCCCTGTTCCTGCTTTCCCTTTTCACCATGTTGAATTTCTTCCAGGGCGCTGCGCCCGCCCATAAAAATCTCACCCCGGCCCAGTTTGCCGAAGCGCTGCGCACGCCCGGGGCGGTGCTGCTGGACGTGCGCCGGCCCGACGAGTTTGCCGGGCGCCACCTGCCCGGCGCCGTTAACATCGACGTGACCAGTCCGGACTTTGCTCAGCGCGTGGCGGCCCTGGACAAAACCAAGCCCACCCACGTGTACTGCCGCAGCGGGGCCCGCTCGGCC
>JAYSZD010000088.1:0-2234 GCA_043738185.1 Hymenobacter sp.
TGCTGCACGCCCAGGTTGCCGGTCACGTAGTCGCCCACGGCAAAGCCGGCATTCCGCGATTCGACCACCTGCCCGGCCGTGCCCGCCCGGAACACCTCGCCAAGCTTGATGGGCGGAATGTAGGATTTGCCCTCGTTCATCCAGCCGCGCATGGCCGGGTCGAGGGAAATGAAGCTGATTTTAACCAGTACCTGGCCTTCGGTCAGGGCGGGGACTTCAACGGTGTCGATTTCCAGATTGGCCGGCTGGGGCAGGCCCACCGGGCGCGAAGCCAGCTTAACGCGGGTGTTGGAATAAGTCATAAGGAAGAAATTGGGGAAGGATTAGTACGCGTAAAAGAACGGTATTTAGCATGACGCTTCATTTACAGTATGACGCTTCTTTTTGGCAATGGTAGGCCGGTCAGCTCACTCGGCCTTCAGCGGCGGCGGTCGGGCACCTGGTCCAGGCTGCGCAAGTGCCGTCCTTGCTGGCGGCCCCAGCGCCGGTGCTTGGCCTGGCCCACCACCTGCGCCGAGTAGATGCCCGTATGGCCGGAAAACAGGTATGCCACCACGCAGGCCAGCCCCAGGTACAGGCCCGCGTGCGAGCCAAATAGCTCCAGCCCCATCAGCAGGCAGGCCAGCGGCGTGTTGGCCGCGCCCGCAAACACGCCCACGAAGCCCATGGCCGCCAGCAGCGCCACCGGCAGCGGCAGCACCACCGCCAGCGCGCTGCCCAGGGCCGCGCCAATGAAAAACAGCGGCGTCACTTCGCCGCCTTTGAAGCCGGCGCCCAGTGTGAGGGCCGTGAGGGCCAGCTTCCAGGCAAAGTCCTGGGCCGGCAGCGGGCGCTGAAACGCCTCCACAATGACCGGTACGCCCAGTCCCGCGTAGCGCATGGTGCCCAGGCCCGCCATGATGGCCGCCACCAGCACCCCGCCCACCACCGGCCGCAGCGGCGCGTAGCCAATGCGGCCAAACAGCCGGCCAAGAGCGTGCGTGAGCGTGGCGAAGCTGCGGGCCGCCAATCCAAACAGCGCGCCCGCCAGCAGCGTGGCGCCCAGCCCGGCCGCCGTGAGCGGCAGCGCCGCCAGCTCCGGGTAGGCCGTGTGGCCCACGCCCCAGGCCCGCGTCACGGCATCGGCCGCCACCGCCGCCAGGAAGCTGGGCAAAATGGCCTCGTAGCGGATGGAGCCTATCAAAAACACTTCGAGCCCAAACACGGCGCCGGCCAGGGGCGTGCCAAACACCGACGCAAACCCGGCGCTGATGCCTGCAATGAGCAGCACGCGGCGGTCGCGCGGGGGCAGCAAGCGGGCGAGCTGGTCGGCCAGGGCCGCGCCCATCTGCACGGCGGTGCCCTCCCGGCCCGCCGAGCCGCCGCACAGGTGCGTGAGCAGCGTGCCGCCCAGTACCAGCGGCACCATGCGCAGCGGCAGCCCCGCTTGAGGAACATGAATTTCGTCCAGAATCAGGTTGTTGCCTTGCACGGCGCGGCTACCGAACTGATGGTAGGCCAGACCCACGAGCAGGCCGGCCACGGGCAGCAGCGCCAAGGCCCAGGGGTGTGCCTCGCGCCAGCTGGTGGCCCAGTCCAGCGCCACCAGGAAGCCGGCCGATGCCGTGCCCGCCAGCGCCCCCACCACGGCCGCCAGCACCAGCCAGCGCAGCACGAAGGCAGCGGTGAGAAAAGTAGTCGAGCGGCGCAGCGCAGCCGGGAGCGGCAAGGAGGCGGGGAAGAAAAAGCGGGTGGGCACGGGCACGAACAGAAGGATGAATCTACCGTCCGGCCCGAAAGCCGTCGGCTGCGTAGGAATCATCAGCGCGGCGCGGTGGGCGTCGGCGGTTCGCGGTGGAAATCCATCACCAATTTTGACAAATATAGGCGCCTGACTTTAGCAAGCGAAAGCAACGCCGCTATCGACGGAGCGGTAGCTAGGGCAGGGCTACGTGACGCGCCGCGCCGTGCTGGCCGGCAGCCAACGCTGGCCGCGGCAAATGGGGCAGGCACAGGCGGCGGCGGGCTGCAGTTCCTGCACGTGGCCGCAGGTGATGCAGGCGTGGGGCCCGGCCGTGGCAATGGTTTCGGAAGCACGGGCCAGCTCTTCGGGAATAATGGACAGGCCGGGGCGCACGTCGGCGTCTTCGTAAAAAAACAGGCTTAAGTCGCCGGTGGCTTCGCTGTACACGGATTTCAGCTGCCCCAGGTGTTCTATCTGCTGCTGCCGCAGCTCGCCAAACAGCTCCTTCTGG
>JAYSZD010000089.1:0-2234 GCA_043738185.1 Hymenobacter sp.
CCACCCTCGCCGGTGGCAATGTGCTTCACGGGGTGAAAGCTGAAAATGGCCAAATCGGCAAAACGGCCGTTGCCGCAGTGCTGCTCCCGGCCTTCAGAGTCGGTGAAAAAGCCGCCGGGGGCATGGCAGGAATCCTCAATAATCCAGAGGCCGTGCTCGTCGACCAGCGCGCGGGCAGCTTCCAGATTCACGGCCAGACCAGCAAAATCCACGGGAATCAGGCCAGCGAAATAGCCCTTCGGATGCGTTTCAAGCAGCGTTTTAACTCTTGCTAAATCAATAAGTCCGGTTTTCGGGTCAATGTCGGCAAAGTGCACTTCGCCGCCGCAGTAGCGCACGCAGTTGGCCGAGGCCGCAAAGGTGAGCGGCGTGGTGATAACGCGCTGGCCGGGCTGCACGTCCAAGGCCAGGGCGCACAGGTGCAGGGCGGCCGTGCCGTTGCTCACGGCTACGGCGTACCGGGCGCCCACATAGGCGGCGAATTGCTTTTCAAACTCGGCCACCACCGGGCCCTGAGTCAGGTAATCACTTTGCAGGGCCGCAGTGACCGCCGCAATATCAGCATCGGTGATATTCTGGCGGCCGTAGGGCAGGGGGCGGGTGGGATGGAAGGACGTTTCTGTCATTAGTTCGCAAAGATAGAATCGGAAAACAGAGAGCAGTACCCTGGCCAGTATATTGCCGGCGCATTGGTTTTCCGATAAGTGAAGCCGGGAGCATCTTACTCTCTCTATTCTACCCCATTATGGGTGCTCTGAAACCTCTTTTGCTGCTCTTGCTGCTGGAATTGCTCGGCGGGCTGCGGCCGGCTTTTGCCCAGCCCGGAACGCGTAACTGGCGCTTTGGTCGGGGGGCGGGGTTGGCGTTTTCGGCGGCGGGGCCGCCATTGGCCACGCCCGGCAGCGCCCAGGTTTTTCAGGAGGCTTGTTCCACGGTTTCCGACGCCGCCGGCCGGCTGCTTTGTTCCACCAACGGCGTCCAGGTTTGGGACCGGGCCGGCGCGCCCTTCCCCAACGGAGTCCTGAGCCGGGGGCATGCGTCGGCCACCCAAGGCGCCCTGCTAGTGCCCAGCCCCCGCAGCTCGCAGGAGGTGTACCTGTTCACGGTTGATGCCGTCGAAAATGAATTGGCCAACGGCCTGCGCTATTCCGTCATCGACTTAAACCTGCGCGGTGGCCTGGGCGACATCGGCTCCGGCAAGGAAGTGGCCGTACCGCTGCCCGGTGGTCAGCAGAAGCTAACGGAAAAGCTGACGGCCGTGCTGCTGCCCAACGGCCGCGACTACTGGGTTATCGTGCACGGCTGGGGTAATAACCTTTTTTATAGCTTTCTGCTAAGCCCGGCCGGCTTGCGGGCCATGCCCGTGGTGAGTGCCGTAGGCACCGTACACCAAGATTCGGGCGCTGGGTCTTCTGGTTATACCAACGCCGCCGGCTACCTACGCGTCTCGTCCGATGGCACCCGGCTGGCCCTGGTGCAGGGGCGTGCGGGCCTGGAGCTATTCGGATTCAACCGCCGAACCGGTCAGGTGTCGAACGCGCACGCCGTATCCATTTCCTCGGTAGGATATTATGGCCTGGAGTTTTCGCCCGATGGCAGCAAACTCTACCTGGCCGGGTTCGAGCCCCAGCCCGGAGTCGTTGACCTCGGCGTTTATCAGCTTGATTTGGCTAATCAAAACGCGCTGGTAAAGGTCGGGTCGGCTCTCTCAACGCCCGGTGCCGTGCTACGCGGCCACGACGGGCGCCTGTACGTGCGGCAGAGCAACGCTGCCTACCTGGGCGTCATCGAAACACCCAATGCCGCTGGTGCCGCGTGCGGCTTTCAGCCCCAGGGCCTGCCCATCAACCGGCAGCCCAGTACCCGCGTCGGTTTCGACCTGCCCAATTTTCCGGGTGGCGTTGCGCTCGTGCGCGTGGTGCTGAACGCGGCCGTTCGCGAAAGCTGCATCGGGACGGCCGTGGCCTTTGGGGCTGAACTGCTGCCTGCCGCCGCCGGCACCGTTTTTACCTGGGATTTTGGTGACCCGGCCGCCGGACCTACCAACACGGCCGTGGGCGCGAGCGTCAGCCACGCCTACGCTCAGGCCGGTACTTACACGGCCACAGTAACGTCCGTGACGCCGGGCGGCGGCATCTACTCGGCCCAACACGTTGTTCTGGTAGTAGCGGCTCCGGTCCTGAGCCTGGCGCCCCGCCAGCGGCTGCTGTGTGCGGGCCAGGTCCTGACCATCG
>JAYSZD010000090.1:0-2234 GCA_043738185.1 Hymenobacter sp.
CCGTTAGTGCAAACGGCGGCCCTTGCGCTTTCGCAACTTCCCACTTTATGCCAGCGCGTGGGCCGCTGCAGCTTCGGCCGAAACTTGGGGGATGACTTCAACCTCGCCGAGCCGGGCGACGAAAATCCCGGCTTCGCGCAGCGTGGCCCGCCACTGCCATAAGGCTACGAGGCCGACGTTGCCGGTGGCCTGCGTGCCGCCGGTAGCGGGCAGTATGGCCTGGGCTGGTAGCCGCAGCCAGCTAAGGGCTTGGTCCAGCACTGCCGCCGACGGGTGCCGCAGGTATATTTCCACTTCCAGGTCCTCAACCAATTGAGCCTGAAAGCGGGCCGCCTGTTTGGCGTAGCCGTAGCGAAAGCCGCTGCGCAGGGCCAGCACATCGGCCAGCACCGCCGAGCCGGTGGGGTGGCCGCCGGCGCCGCGGCCCTGCAAAAAGTGCCGGCCCGCATATTCCGCTGCGATGGCTACCCCATTGAACTCGTGCTCCACGCTGAAAAAGGGCGACTCCGGCCCCAGCAGCTGCGGAGTTACCAGCGCCGTGACCCGGCCGTTGGGCAGGCGGTAGAGGCCCGCTATGACTTTTATTTTCTGGCCCAGACTAGCCGCATAGGCAATATCGGCGGCCCCGATGCCTTCGATGCCCAGGTTGAGCACTTCCTCCGGGTTCAGCAGAAGGCCGAAGGCGTGGGCCGCCAGAATAACGGCTTTGGAGCGCGGGTCGAAAGCGCCCATGTCGAGCGAGGGGTCGGTTTCGGCAAACCCCAGCGTCTGAGCTTCGGCCAGCGCCGGGCCGTAGTCGGAGCCTTCTTCACTCATGCGCGTCAGCACGTAGTTCGACGAGCCGTTGAGAATGCCACTCACGGCCCGCAGTGGCTCGTGGCTGAAATAAGCGTCCAGCGTGCGAATAATGGGAATACTGCCGCATACGGCCGCTTCGTACAGCAGCGTGCCGCCAAATTCCTGCTGCAATTCCACCAGCTCGGGCAGGTGTCGGGCTACCATGGCTTTGTTGGCGCTCACCACGCGGCGGCCCTGCCGCAGGGCGGCGCTTACTAGCCGAAAGGCTTCTGCGGGGTCGTCAATCACCTCAACCAGCAGGTCCAGGCTGGGGTCGGCCAGCAGCTCATCGGCCTGGAAGCTAAATCGCTCAGCCGGCAGCGTTCGGGGCTTGTCCGGGCTTTTTACGGCAATGCGCGCGATGGTCAGGCCAAGCTCGGGCTGCCGTTGCAGAATGTCGTAAAAGCCCTGGCCCACGCAGCCAAAACCAATCAATCCGATGCGTAGGGGTGATTTGTTGTCCATTGAGGGGAGGTTAATTTCAACAGAATTCAGGAATTGCGCAGTCAGGCGCTGGCGTGCGTCTCCGACGCGTTGCTTCCGGGCTTGGCGTTTCCAAACGCTGCCGTTCGCACCGACTGGTCGCGTTGGCCCCCGCGCGTCTGCGTCTCCGACGCGAAACCAGTGGGTAGCGTATCGAAAACGCGCGCCAGCAACTGCGTGCGTAGGCCCTAAGAATTAAAAAAGTCCGATAGCAATGTGTTTGTACTGTGCAACCTTGATTTGTACTAAATAAATAGTCGTTGTACTTCTGGTATCGAATTTGTGCCAAAAAGGTGCCTTGATTTCAACGAAAGGCAGTTTTTGGCTGACGACGTACTGCCTGTCAGTGCGCGAAAGTGGGCGCGTAGAACAATTCCAGGAAATGGGTAATGGCCGCTGTTTCCAGTAAAAACCCGTCGTGTCCGTAACGCGAATCCAGCTCGGCATACATGGCGCCCGGAATGTGGTTGGCCAGCTCCCGCTGCTCGCGAAGCGGGAAAAGCACATCAGACGTAATGCCCAGCACCAGCGTGCGGGCCCCGATGCGCCGCAGCGCCGCTGGCACCCCGCCCCGGTTGCGGCCCAGATGGTGAGAATCCATGCTTCGGCTCAGGGCCACGTAGCTGTAGGCGTCGAAACGCGCCACCAGCTTATCGCCCTGGTAGCGCTGGTAGGCGCTGGCGCGGTGTTCGCCTGGCAACTCGTTGTCGGGGTCGGTTTGGGTTTCGGCATAAGCGGAATAGCTGCGGTAGCTGAGCAAGGCCACGGCGCGGGCGGCGCGCAGGCCGTCGTCGCCGCCGCCGGGCTGGCCGGCCGCGTACGTCGGGTCGGCCTCAATGGCCAGCCGTTGGGCTTCGTTGAAGGCAATGCCCCAGGCCGAGTGCCGCGCATTGGTGGCAATAACGACCAGGTGG
>JAYSZD010000091.1:0-5490 GCA_043738185.1 Hymenobacter sp.
CCAGCGTGCCCAGCTGGGTCAGCTCGTACTCGGTGGCCACCGTGAGCGGCAGCCCTGCCGGGAGCTGTGCCCGGTACTGGCCGGCAAAATCGGCGGTAGCCAGCAGGTGTTCGGTTTCCAGGTCGGAACTTAGCAGCTCCAATACGCTTTTGCCGCCTTCCACGAGGAATGCCCCGTGGCGCTGCCGGTATTTTTTTTGGTGCAGGGACTGCACGTATTTGCCCAGTGCTTTTGAAACCATTATCGTCTGAATATTCGTCAAAATTACGGTCTGCCCGCTGCTTGCGCTGGCGCCTGGGTCCGCTGCTCGGACTTTTGCTTTTTGCGGCCTGCTCGCCGTTCAAGCTGCTGCAGCCCGGCCAGCGCCTGCTAAGCCGCGTGGAGCTGAAGGGCGTGGAACAAGCCGACGAAGAACGGCTCGCGGCCCTCGCCCAGCAACAGCCCAACACCCAGTTCCCGTTGCCCAAGCTGGCCATCTACCAGTTGGGCTACAAGTTCTACGATTCGGCCCGCATCAAAGCCAAACTGCGCATCATCCAGGACCGCTTCGATGCCCGCATGCAGGCGGTTGGCACCGACTCGGCCAAGCTGGGTAAGCTGCTGGTGCAGCGCGAGCGCAAAGTCAACCGCAAACAGCTGGCCCTGGACAAGGGCAACGCCATCATGCGCCTGGGCGAGGCCCCGGTGATTTACGACACGCTGCTCACCCGCCGCTCGGTGGAGCAAATGACGACTTTTCTGCATTCACAGGGGTTTTTCCGGGCCACCGTGACGGCCACCGACACCGGGCGCTACCAACGCGGGCTGGTGCTGCGGGCCCTCAAAGCCGTGGGCCAGGTTTTTCCCAGCAAGCCCGATTCGCTGGATGAGGCCAAAAACTACCGGCGCGTAACCGTTACTTACAACATTACCGAAAACCGACCATTCCTGTATCGCCTGCAGGAGCCCAGCATTGCCGACTCGGGCGTGGCGGCCGTGGTGCGCGCCGGGCAGGGCGCCACATTGCTTAAAGAAAACGCCCGCTACAACGAGGAATTGATTGGCCAGGAACGCAACCGGCTCGAAACGCTGCTGAAAAACGCCGGCTATTTCGATTTCCGCGAGCAGTACATCACCCTCGAAGCCGACACCAGCTACGCGCCCTTCACGGTGCGGCTGCGCACGCTGATTGCGAACCCCGCCCCCGGCCAGGGCCACCGCCTCTACACGGTGCGTCAGGTGCGCTTCGTCACCGATGCCGGCATATTGCGGACGCTGCGCGCGGCCACGGCCGACACCCTGCGCCGGGCCGGCACCGGAGCCGCCCGCCAGGAGCGGCCCGAGGCCGGCTTCCGCACCGATACCGTGGTGACGGACTCCATTCGCTTCGCGGCCTACGAGCAAAAATACAGTACCCGCCTGCTGGCCCGTAAGGTACTGGTGCGCCCCGGCCAGCGCTACAACCTCGACCGCACGCTACAAACGCAGCGCCTGCTGGCCGACCTGGACATGTTCCGCTTCAATACCGTGAACTATCGCAAGGTGGACGACCCGCCCACGACCGACAGCACGGGGCTGCGCCCGGACAGCGGCGAGCTGGTGGCGGTTATCAACGCCGCGCCGGCCCCCAAATACACTGGCACCAGCGAGTTTGGCGGTACCTATGTGGCCAACACGCCGGGACCGTTCATCAACCTGCGCCTCAAAACCCGCAACCCCTTTGGCGGGGCCGAGGTGCTGGAGCTGGGCTTGCGGGCCGGCTTTGAGGGGCAGCTCGTGCGGGTAGCGGGTGCTACCGACAATGGCAAATCGGTGTATACGACCCAGCTGGGCGCTACGGCGGCGCTGGTGCTGCCCCAGTTTCTGGTACCCTTCCGCACCAACCAGTTTCTGACCCGCTACAACCCCAAAACCCGATTTTCGCTCTCCGAAACCTTCGTGTCGCGCCCCGAATACACCCGCTCTAATTTTGAGTTTACCTACGATTACATCTGGCAGCGGTCGCCCTTTCACCAATACGTGTTTTCGCCGGTGGTCATCACCTTCGTCAACACGCCCTCCACGAGCGCCAAATTCAGAGAGGACCTTGAGAAACTGCGCGTGGAGCAGGGTTCGTCGCTCTACCGCTCGTTTGTGAGCTTGGTGGAGCCCAGCATCAGCTTCACCTCCCTCTACAATTCCAACGATTTCAGCCAAACCCGCAACGCCCAGTACCTGCGCCTGTTCGGGGAGTTGGGCGGCCTGACCCGGGGCCTCTACAAAGACGCGCTGCTGGACAAGCTGGGGCTGAACGTATACGACTTTGCCCGGCTCAGCGTGGATTACCGGCGCTACCACCACCTCTCGCCGCGCACGTTCTTCGTGTGGCGCCTCAATGGCGGCTACGTGCACGCCCTCACCCGCACCACCGACCCACGCGACGGCAGCAGCCAATACGTGATTCCGTACGATAAATCGTTTTTTGCCGGCGGCTCCACCAGCCTGCGGGCCTGGGCCCCGCGCCGCCTGGGCCCCGGCGGCTACACCCCGCTCCGCCTCAAGGATGGCAACGTGGTGCGGGACTTCCTGACCGAACAACCCGGCGAGCTGCTGCTAGAAGGCAGCGTCGAGTATCGGTTTCCGCTCTACAACTTTATAAAAGGGGCCTTTTTCACCGATTTTGGCAACGTGTGGGGCTTGCAGGAACGCAAGAAGGACGGCGAGTTCCTACGGCCCGGCGCGCAGTTTCAGCTCGATTCCTTCTACCGGCAAATCGCGGTGAGCTCGGGCATGGGCGTCCGATTCGACTTCACCTTCCTCATCCTGCGCCTCGACGCGGCCGTGAAAGTATACGACCCCGCCGCCCTGGACGGTCAGAACTGGGCCCTGCGCAATTTCAATAACTCCGCCAACCGCATTGCCTTCAACCTGGGCATCGGCTACCCGTTTTAGTTGTTAACGGTTAGTTGTTAGTTGTTAGGCTGGCGCGCGTCTCTGACGCGATGCCCTTTGGCTTTGAGCCTCCGGCTAGGACGGGCAGTTTTTACAACCCCGCCTCGGCTGGTTTTCCGGCGAGCCAGAGGCTCGGAGCCAGTAGGCATCGCGTCAGAGACGCGCGCCAGCCTAACAACGGACAACTAACAACTAAAACGCTAATACCCGAGCAGTTCCTCCAGCGCCACGGCTACTTTGGCTGCGCTGGGCAGCATTTGGCGCTCCAGCTCCACGTTCAGGGCGATGGCCGGTAGGTTGGCGGCGCCCAAGGTGAAAACCGGGGCGTCCAGCACTTCGAAGCAATGCCGCTGGATGCGGCCGGCGAGGCTTTCGGCAAAGCTGTTCATCAGCGGCTCCTCGGTGAGGACCAGCACTTTGCCGTGGCGGCGGGTGGCGGCGACTACGGCTTCAAAATCGAGGGGGTTGAGCGTGCGCAGGTCCAGGATTTCGACTTGGCCGGGGAAGTCGCGACTGGCGGCTTTGGTCCAGTGTACGCCCATGCCGTAGGTGACTACCAGGGCTGTATCGCCCCGGCGCAGCTTGTCGGGGTCGGCGGCCTGGGCCACGGCGGCTTTGCCCAGCGGGATGACATAGCCCGTGACCGGCTCGGCGGTTTTGGCTTCTTCGGTGCCCGGCACCTTACTCCAATACAGGCCCTTGTGCTCCAGCATAATCACCGGATTGGGGTCGAGGAAGGCGGCGCGCATCAGCCCTTTCATGTCGGCAGCATTGCTCGGATATACCACTTTAATACCCCGGATGGTCAGCAAAGTGCTTTCGATGGAGCCCGAATGGTAGGGCCCGCCCCCGCCGTAGGCCCCAATGGGCACGCGAATCAGGGCCGGAATGGGAAACTTGCCCACGGTGAGGTAGCAGGATTTGGATAACTCCTCCACCAGCTGGTTCAGCGCGGGCCAGATGTAGTCGGCAAACTGAATTTCGACGATGGGCCGGGCGCCCACGGCCGCCATGCCCGCCGTGCTGCCCACAATGTACGCCTCCTGAATGGGCGTGTTGAACACGCGCGCGTCGCCGTACTTCTTGGCCAGCAGGGCGGCTTCGCGGAACACGCCGCCCAGCTCGCCGCCCACGTCCTGCCCATAGAACAGCGCCTCCGGGAATTCCCGCAAAATGTCGTCCACGGCGTGCAGGGCGGCGTCCACCATTAGGGCTTTCTCGGCCCCGACGGGGCTGCGCTCGCCGGCTTCGGCGGTCACGGCCGTCGGGGCAAATTCGTGGTCGGCAAAGGTGGCCGGGTCGGGGTTGGGCGCGGCCAGGGCCAGGGCCCAGTCGGCCCGCACCAGCGCCGTGGCCTCGGCGGCCAGGGCCGTAAGCTCCGCTTCGGCGAAGCCTTTGCGGAGCAGCTGCTGGTGCAGGCGCGGCAGCGGGTCCTGCTCCTGGTGGGCGTCCAGGTCGTTGCGGTACCACTCACGACGCACGCCACTGGTGTGGTGGCCCAGCAGGGGGCATTTGGCGTGCACCAAAGCCGGCCCCTTGCGCGCCCGGACGTGGGCAAAAGCCTCGCTCAAGCCCTGATGCGACGACCCGAAATCGGCCCCGTCTACTTGCACGCGCAGCATACCGGGAAAACCGGCGGCAAACTCGTAGGCATTCATGGCGCGCATCTCGCGGCCCGTGGCCGAGATTCCCCAATCGTTGTCCTGCACCAGGTAAATAATGGGCAGCTGGTGTAGCACGGCCATTTGCAGAGCTTCGGCCACTTCCCCCTCCGTCATGGCGCCATCGCCGATGGAGCACAAAACCACCGGGTTGGCCGCCGGGTTTTCCGGGTTCAACTTGAGATTCTGGCTGCCAACTTCCTCATTGCGCGGGTAGCTCAGGCTCTGGCTTTCGAAATAGGCGAGGGCGTGGGCCATGCCCGTAGCCGGAATGGCCTGCATGCCCGTAGCCGAGCTTTGGTGCGGAATGACCGGGACGCCGGCGCGGCGCAGCGACGGGTGCGCGTAGTAAGTGCGGCCCCCGCTGAAGGGGTCTTCGGCCTTGGCCAGCAGCTGCAGCATCAGCTCGTAGGGGCGCAGGCCCAGGCCCAGCAGCATCGCATCGTCGCGGTAGTAGGGCGCGGCATAATCGGTTTCGGTGAGCAGGAAAGCGGCGGCAAGCTGCACGGCTTCATGGCCCCTGGCGGTGGCGTGCACGTAGCGCGAGGCCATGGCTTTTTCTTCTTCGTAAAGGGCCGCCATCGCCGCAGCGGTGTGCATCAGGCGGTAAGCCCGCCGTTGTAATTCTTTGTCGATGCTCGGCGCGGCGTTTTTTGCGGGAGTAGCAAACGTGGCAGCAGCAGCAGCGGCGGCGGCCGTCACGCGAGTTGACGCCAGGTTGGTGAAATCGGAAACTGCGGATTCAGACATCGGGAAGGTGGGGTATTGGGTCACAAAAGTACACTTCCCCCGCTAGCCTATCTTTGTGGCGCGGTGGCCGGCCGTGGTTTTTGTGTTGTTTACCGCGCCGCCCTCGCCGCATTTTTTTCGTTTTTCCGAGCTCAAATGTCTGTTTCCCTTGCTTCCTCCCCTACCATTC
>JAYSZD010000092.1:0-5482 GCA_043738185.1 Hymenobacter sp.
CGACCTTGGCCCCAACACCGGCGGCATGGGCGCCTACTGCCCCGTGCCCTTCGCCGACGACAACGTGCTGGCCACCATTCGCCGCGACATCGTGGACCCCACCCTGCGCGGCCTGCAAAACGAACAGTTCGAGTTCCGGGGCTTCCTCTATTTCGGCATCATGCTCACGCCCACTGGTCCCAAGTTACTGGAATACAACGTGCGCCTCGGCGACCCCGAAGCCGAAGTGCTGCTGCCCGCGCTGGACAGCAGCCTGCTCGATTTAATTGAAGGCACGCTCAACGGGACCCTTTCGCGGCAGGGCGTGGTGCAACGGCCGGGTGCGTTTGTGGGCGTGGTGCTGGCTTCGGGCGGCTACCCGGTTTCCGGCTTTCCCACTGGCTTTCCCATCACCGGCCTCGATAACTTGCCGGCTGGCGTGCAGGCCTACCACGGCGCCACCCGCCGCGACGCCGCCGGCCAACTCGTAACCAACGGCGGCCGTGTCCTCGTGCTCACCGCCCACGGCCAGGATTTGGCCGATGCCACCACCCGCGCCTACGAAGCGTGCAGCCGCGTGAGTTTCCAGGATGTGTACGTGCGGACCGACATTGCCCAGCGCCCTGCGCCGGTGCTGACGCATGCGGTTGTAAATTGAAGCTGAGAGTAGATTTTTTTGCCAGCCCCACCAACACTCAAATCCCTTGATACCCGAAGCAAAGTCCAACGTCACCACGCTTCTCACTGCTTTTGAGCAAAGTGGGCTGGCGGCTCTCGTTCGCACAGGCGGCGAAGGCCCGGTCCGGCTGGCCGTCCTGCTTTCGGGTCGGGGCTCGAATATGCTGGCGTTGCTGGAAGCCACCAAAACCGGTGTGCTACACGGGTTGGCCGAGGTCGTGGTCGTATTCAGCAACAAGCCCGATGCGCCCGGCTTGGCCTTCGCGGCGGAGCAGGGCTGCCCTACGGCTGCGCTGCCCAGCCAAGGCCGCAAGCGCGAAACGTTCGATGCGGAAGCTGCGGCGTTGCTCCAGCAGTACCAGCCCGATTTGGTGGTGCTGGCGGGCTACATGCGGATTCTCTCGCCGGCCTTCATTCAGCCGTTTGCAGGCCGTATTCTCAATATTCACCCCGCCGACACCCAGCAGCATCAGGGCCTGCACGCCTACGAATGGGCCTTCGAGAACCAGCTGCCGGAAACTAAAATTACCGTGCATCTCGTGGACGAAGGCCTCGATACCGGCCCCATTCTCGCCCAGCAAACCGTGGATTTGCGCGGGGCTGATACGCTGGCTGAAGTCGAGCGGCGCGGGCTGGCCGTGGAGCACGACCTATACGCTAAGGCCCTTGCGGGCTTAATTATGAGTTGTGAATTATGAGTTATGAGTTGAGCAAACTGCCCGGTTCTACGCCATGATTTCCAATTCATAACTCATAATTCACAACTCATAATTAAAGCAAAGCGCCATGTGCGGAATAGTAGGTTTTCACGGTCCCGATAATGTGGTGGCCGACATGATAATTGGCCTCACCGCCCTCCAGCACCGGGGGCAGGATGCGGCCGGTATCGCCACCTTCGACGGCACCGCCTTTCACCTCTGCAAGGGCCAGGGGCTGGTGAACGACGTATTCAAGCCCAAGCACGTGAAGAAGCTGAAGGGCCACACCGGCATCGGCCACGTGCGCTACACCACCCAGGGCGCCAACGATTCGGACCTGGCCCAGCCCTTCACCACCAGCTACCCGTTCGGGCTGGCGATGGTACACAACGGCAACGTCATCAACTTCCGCGACGTGGCCAAACGCCTGCACGAGAAGTACCACGTGCTGCCCAAAACCACCAACGACCTCGAGCTTATCATGTACACCTTCGCCTCGGAGCTGCGCGTGAAGAACCTCGACAACTTGAGCGTGGTGGATATTTTTGATGCCGTGGAAACCACCCAGGAACTGGTGAAGGGCGCGTACGCCACTATTACCCTCATTGCCGGCCACGGCCTGTTGGCTTTCACCGACCCGCTGGGCATCCGGCCGCTGGTGCTGGGCCGCCGCGACACGCCCAACGGTCCCGTCTGGGCTTTCGCTTCGGAAAGCACCTGCTTCGATTTTCTGGGCTTCGAGTTTGTGAAAAATGTGGGTCCCGGCCAAGCCATATTTATTGATGACAAATTCGAAGCGCACTTCAAAAACCCGTACAGTACGCCTAAAAAATTCTGCGCTTTCGAGCAGATTTACTTCGCCCGCGAAGACTCCGTGATTCACGGGCGGCTGGTGGCGCGGGAGCGCGTGCGCCTGGGCAAGCGCTTGGCCCGCAAGGTGGCCGACGCCGGCCTCAAGCCCGATATGGTGATTGACGTGCCCAGTTCGGGCTACTTCGCCGCCTCCGGGCTGGCCGAGGCCATTGGCGTGCCCTACCGCCGCGCGCTGGTGAAAAACAACCACATGGGCCGCTCCTTCATCGTGCCTACGCAGGCCGGCCGGGAGGATGTGGTGAAGAAAAAGCTCAACCCCATCCGTGAGTTCGTGGCCGGCAAAAAAGTGGCCGTGGTGGATGACAGCATCGTGCGCGGTACCACTTCGCGCCGTATCGTGCGCCTGCTGCGCGAGGCCGGCGCTACCGAGGTGTACTTCATTTCGAGCGCCCCGCCCATTGTGTCGCCCTGCATCTACGGCATCGACATGGCCATGAGCACCGAGCTGATTGCGGCCAACTACACGGAAGACGAAATCTGCAGCCACATCGAAGCCGACCGGGTGATTTACCAGGATTTGGAGGATTTGGAAGAACTGTTCTCGGAGGAAAAAGGCCACGGCGGCAGCTGCTTCGCCTGCTTCAGCGGCAAGTACCCTACCGGCGATGTGACGCACTATCTGCGCCACATTCAGGAGGAGCGCGCCAGCCATCGGACCAACAAAAAGGACAAGAAATCGGTGAGCGCTAAAGCGCCCGCGCCTACGGAGCACTAGACGTTCACTTACGCCAACCTCACCCCCAGCCTCTCTCCAAAAGAGAGGGGAGCCCGATGATTTTTTTTATCAAGTCTATTAAAATCACCTGTGCCGCCGCGGCTCCCCTCTCTTTTGGAGAGGGGCCGGGGGTGAGGTTACCCACATGAATAACTCCCTCGAAAACCCCGCCGGCTACTCCATCGAAGAAGGCAACGCCGCCTCCCGCAACGCCTACAACTGGTCGAAAAAAACCTTTGCCAACCGGGCCGGCAAGCCCGGCGAGCCCGCTAAAGACCTCGACGGCGGCTTCTCCAACGAAATCCGCTTCGGCAGCGAGCGCCTTGGCATCAGCTCCGACGGCATCGGCACCAAAATCGAAGTGGCCGAGCGCCTGAACCGCTACGATACGCTCGGCTACGACCTCATCGCCATGACGGCCGACGACCTCATCGCCGCCGGTTTCGTGCCCACCAACCTCTCCAACATCATCGACGTGAACCACCTCGATTACGACGTGGTAGACCAGATGATGCGCGGCCTGCACGACGCGGCCAACTTCACCAAAGTGGCCATCACGGGCGGCGAAATCGCGGAGCTGGGCAACCGCATCGGCGGCTGGCCGGGCGCGAAGATGAACTTCAACTGGTGCTCCACGGCCATTGGGGTGCTACACCCGAGTCTGGCCCAGCCCCTGAGCGGCAAAACCGCCCAGGCCGGCCACGTCGTGGTGGCCCTGCGCTCGCCCTCGTTTCGCTCCAACGGCTACTCGCTGGCCCGCAAAACGCTGCAAAAGGTATTCGCCGACAACTGGCACGAAGCCCCCTACGACGGTACCGATGCTGACCAGTATGCTACCTGGGGCGAGGCCATGCTGGCGCCCTCGCTCATCTACTCGCCCGGCGTGGCGGCCCTGCTCGATGCCGGCCTGCCGCTGCACGGCATCGCCCACATCACCGGCGGCGGCGTGGCCGACAACTTCTCGCGGGTACTCAAAAATGGCCTCGGCGCGATGCTGGACAACCTATTTGCGCCCCTGCCTGCCATGCAGCGCCTCTGCGAAATCGGCGACATATCCGCTGAAACCGCTTACCTCTACTGGAATATGGGCACCGGCATGCTGCTGGTCACAGAAGAAGCTTCGGCCGCGGCCGTGGTGGCCTCGCTGCAAGCCAGCGGTTACGATGCGCAGGTGGCCGGCCGCCTCACCGCCGAAAGCGGCGTGACGCTGCGCGTGGGCGCGGGCGAGCTGCGGTATGCATGAGATGATGAAAAGCAGTAAGAGAATCCCTGTCGTCAGTCAAGAAGACAGGGCTTTTTTGTAGCAAAGCGTAAGCTACTTTTACCGCTATGTCGCACGCGAAACATGATACACAAGCCGAAATCAATATCAAAAATGCTATTGAAAACTATGGATGGACAGTCTGCTTATTCGAGGCAGATGCCACCACTCCCGCATTCGCTTACACTACTGGGCTCTGGAAGAATTTTAACCATCCCGAAATAATTGCTTTTGGTCTTCCGCTCGACACGATGTACACCATTTTGAACGATGCTGGTGCGATAATCAAGGCTGGAAATCCTTTAGCAACCTCAGTTGACAACTTTGAGATTCTGGAGTTACACCCGGTCCAGTTTCGTCAAGTGCATGAGGACAATATGGTAGATTATTTTGGCTATGCCCGGTGGTTTTATAATTATGAGTTCTTCCCAGCACTACAATTATTTTGGACAGACAAGGCAAACAAATTCCCTTGGGAAACAGCGTTTGACAAACGCTATGAATTCGACCAGCCCTTACTTGACCGAAAGCTAGATTTCAAGTTTTTTGAGCCACGAAATGCAGCCACATTTATAGCTGAAAAGGCACTGAGGGAAGGGCTACCTATTCGTTGGGCTTGGCACGATAGCGACGATGGCACTTGGTCGTTTGCAAATAAATCAAGTGACAAAATGTTGGTCGTAGGCTTAAGTGAAGCGGTAGAGCTTGACCCAACCATTAACAGTTTGTTTGACATGCCTACAGGTTATATTGCAACTCGAAACTTCGTTGGAGAAAAGTGGAAACGGAAGCAAATCTGAAAAGATAGGCTATGCTACGCCCCGCGCACCGGCCGCTTCTCCAGAATCAGCTGCGTGCGGTACTCGCAGAGAGTCTTTTCCAGGCCGACGGGGTAGGTGTGGGGGTTAAGGAAGCGGCGGATGCTGGGGTCCAGGCTTTGCACTTCGCGCTGGGCGTGGGCGCGGCTTTCGGCCAGCGTGGGCAGGTCCAGCACGCGCTTTCCGGTGCGGAATACCGGCTCCAGCAGCTCCCTGAACTTGGTTTCGGGCTTGATGCCGAGGCGGCGCGTGTTGTCGAGCGGGTCGATGAGGGTGAGTTGGTCGGGGAGGGGCTCGGCGGTGTTGTAGAGCATGTCGGCGCGGGGCTTACCGTACTCGTTGAGGTAGCGGCGCACCTGCAAGATGCCGGGAATGCTGGTTTTGGCCACCTGCTCGGAGAGCTTGATGGTGTACTCCCAGCCCGAATCGTCGGCCTTGCGCAGAGCGGCCAGCTTGTACA
>JAYSZD010000093.1:0-2227 GCA_043738185.1 Hymenobacter sp.
AGCCGCCACCGCATCATCGTGACGGACGGCTCGTTCTCGATGGACGGTACGATTGCGCAGCTCGACAAAATCTGCGACCTGGCCGATAAATACCAGGCCCTGGTGATGGTGGACGAGTGCCATTCTTCCGGCTTTTTGGGCAAAACCGGCCGCGGCACCCACGAAATGCGCGGCGTGATGGGCCGTGTCGACATCATTACCGGCACGTTGGGCAAGGCGCTGGGCGGCGCCATGGGCGGCTTCACCTCGGGCCGCAAGGAAATCATTGACATGCTGCGCCAGCGCAGTCGGCCGTATTTGTTTAGCAACACGCTGGCCCCAAGCATCGTGGGCGCGAGCCTGCGGGTACTGGAGCTGCTCACCGAAAGCACCGAGCTGCGCGATAAGCTGGAGGAGAACACCAAATACTTCCGCGAAAAGATGACCGCCGCCGGCTTCGATATCACGCCCGGCGAGCATCCCATCGTGCCCGTCATGCTCTACGATGCCAAGCTGGCCCAGGAATTTGCCGCCAAAATGCTGGCCGAAGGTATTTACGTGGTGGGGTTCTACTACCCCGTGGTGCCGCAGGGGAAGGCGCGCATCCGGGTGCAGCTCAGCGCCGGCCACACCCGCGCCCACCTAGACAAGGCCATTGCCGCGTTTACCAAAGTGGGTCAGGAACTGGAGGTACTGAAAGTCACCGCCGCTTAAGCCGCCTGCTTGCCCCGGAGCGAGAAGGTGGTGGCGAATACACCCTGATTCCTGACCAGCTGATTAACTGCTGTTGCGCAGCGCTTTCGCTAAAGTGCCGCCAGCGGTGTAGCGCGAACTTTGTAGTTCGCGTCCCCGCACCGTTACAGCCGCGCAAACGCGAACTACAACGTTCGCGCTACCACCCATTGCGTAACAGCAGTAATTAACCGCAAAAAGCCGCTGCCTTACATGGGCAGCGGCTTTTTCGGACATTAGCGGCATTGGTGCCAGATGGCTTTAAAGCCCATGTCCTGGCTCAGGCCGCTTTCACGCCTGCCGGGCTGCCAGAGTCGGCAGTGGCGCGCCCCGAGCCACCGGGCAGCAGCCACTCGTTGAGGCGGGTGCGCAATTCGGCGGTGGCCAGGTCGCGGTAGAGCACGCCGTGGTACACCAGGCTAATGGCCCCGGTTTCCTCACTCACTACCAGCACCACGGCGTCGGTGACTTCGCTCAGGCCGATGGCGGCGCGGTGGCGCAGGCCCAGGGAAGCGGGCACGTCGGCGTTTTCGCTCACCGGGATGATGCAGCGGGCGGCCAGCAGGCGGCCGTTGGCCACCAGCACCGCGCCGTCGTGCAATGGGCTGGTTTTGTTGAAGATGGAGAGCAGCAGGCGCTTGCTGATTTCGGCATCGAGCCGGTCGCCGGATTCGGCAAAGGCCGACAGGTCGGAGGCCTGGGCAAAGCAGATGAGGGCACCGGTGTACTTGCCGGAAAGGCTTTTGGCGGCCTCCACAAACGGGCCCAGCACCAGCGGCGAGGCCACCGCCGAGCGGCCCCGCGCCCAGCCGCGCACCCGCTCCAGGGCCGTGGCCTTGCCCACGCTCAGCAAAAACCGCCGGATTTCCTGCTGAAACAGGATGATGCTGGCCAGCACGCCCACGCTCATAAACTGCCCCAGAATCTTGGTGAGCAGTTCCATACCGGTGGCCTTCACCACAAGATAGAGCAGGTAGACGGACACCAACCCCAGCGCCACGTTGAGCGCCACGGTGCCGCGCAAGAGTTTGTATAACTGATACAGCAGTACCGTCACCAACAGCACATCGGCCGCGTCAATCCAGCCGAAATGCAGGAAATTGATGGGGAAAGGGCCGGACATGAGCAGGAAGGGTGAGGTAGTAGAAAGCCGGCGCGCGGCGCGCTGGCCACGGGCTCAAAAGCCGCCGCAGTGCGGCAGGCCCATCATTCCCCAAATTACGGCCTTTATTCCCCTACTGGAAAGGTATTGGCAAATAATTGTATGGTTTGGTGGGCTTCGGCCACGTCGTGCGCACGCAGCAGGCGGGCGCCGCCTTGCAGGGCCACCATGTGCAGGGCGGTGGTGCCGTTCAGGGCCGCTTCGGGAGTGAGGCCTAAGGGGGCGTACACCATTTTCTTACGCGAGAGGCCGGCCAGCAGCGGCCGGCCCAGGGGCTGCAGCTCGGCCAGGCGGCGCAGCAGCTCGTGGCTTTGAGCGGGCGTTTTGGCAAAGCCGAAGCCGGGGTCCAGCACC
>JAYSZD010000094.1:0-2227 GCA_043738185.1 Hymenobacter sp.
CACCTGTTCCAGTCGCGGCAGTACAGCTTGTCGAGCGCGCCCAACGGTGAGTACTACCGCATTTCGGTGAAGAAGGAAGCCGGCAGCCAGCTGCCCGACGGGCTGATTAGCAACCATCTGCACGAGTTGGTGGCCGAGGGTGGCATGGTGGAGCTGGCCGCGCCTGCCGGTGATTTCACGCTGGAAACCACCAAGCAGACCCCCGTGGTGCTGGTGAGCGGCGGCGTGGGCCAGACGCCCCTGCTCAGCATGCTCGACTACCTGGTTTCGACGGGCAGCCCGCGCGAAGTAGTGTGGGTGCACGGCAGCCGCAACCCCCAGGTGCATGCCTTCCGCGAGCCGGTGGCGCAGCTGGCCGCTAAGCACCCGAACGTGCAGAACCATATCTTCTACGACACGCTGGCCCCCGGTCTGGAGCAGGCGGGGCACTATGCCGGTATCGTGGACCTGCACAAGCTCAACGGGGGCACCCTGATGCCCGAGGCCGACTATTATGTCTGCGGCCCGGCTCCCTTCATTCGCAAGCAGGTGCAGGACTTAGCCGCCCTGGGGGTGCCGCGCGCGGCCATCCACTACGAGGAGTTCGGCCCGGCCACGCTAAGCGTGTAGTTCGCCTGTTTGCGCCAAAGCGCCGGGTAGTTAACTCTGCCCGGCGCTTTGGCGTGAATTAACGTTCTATTCAAGAAGCTTATACTGGCTCTTTTCCCCACTGATGAAGTCCGTTATCCGGCAGTTTTCGCCCGTATACTTCGCGCTGGTGATGTCCACGGGCATTATTTCGCTGGCCGCGCATGCCCTGCAGTTACGGTGGGTAGCAGAAGGGCTCTTTTACCTGAATCTGGGGCTGTACCCGCTGTTTGTGGGGCTGCTGCTGCTGCGGCTGGTGCTGTTTCCCCGGGAGCTGTGGCAGGCCCTGACCGCACACGAAACCGGGGCGGCCTTCCTGGCTCTGGTGCCAGCCACTACGCTGCTTGGCAGCCAGCTTGTGCAGCTGCGCGGCCAGCAGCAGCTGGGCAGCCTGCTGTGGGTTGGCGCGGCCGGCTGTTGGCTGCTGCTGGTGTACGCCTTTTTGTGGGGCGTGAGCACGGCGGCGAACAAGCCGACGCTGGCGCGGGGCTTCAACGGGCGGTGGCTGCTGCTGGTAGTGGCCACCGAGGCGCTGGCCGTGCTGGGCGCGCAGCTGCTGCCCGCCAGCAGCCTGCCGGCCGACGTGAGTGTGTTTGTGGTGCTGGGGCTGTTTCTACTGGGCAGCTGGCTTTACGTAGTGCTCAGCACGCTGCTGTTCTACCGCCTGGTTTTCGGGCAGCTGGTGGGCGAGGACGTGGGGGCCGCCTACTGGGTAAGCATCGGGGCCGGCGCCATTACGGTGCTGGCCGGAGCGAGCTTGGTGGGAGCCATGCAACACACTCCGGCGCTGGCCGACCTGCGGCCCTTCGTGAAAGCCTACAGCGTCCTGTTCTGGGGTGTCAGTACGTGGTGGCTCCCGCTGGTACTGGGGCTGCGGCTCTGGAACCACTGGACCACGCGCCCGGCATTCGTCTACAGCCCGGCCTACTGGACGATGGTATTTCCGCTGGGCATGTACACGGCCGCCACCGGCCAGCTGGCCAAAGCTCTGCCCCTGCCGGCCCTGCACCACGTTTCGGCCTGGTTCATTTTCCTCGCTTTGGCGGCCTGGCTGCTGACGATGGCGGGCCTGCTGCACCACTTGTTAGTTCCGGCCAAGCCAGCGCCTGACTCCGCTGGCCAACTCCCGGCAAGCAGCCAGGCTACACCGGCGGGCGCTCTGCCCATAAAACCTATTAGTCAACCAACTACCCGCCTACCCCGTCGGCCGGGCATTACGCAGAAAACATCATGAACCTTACCGCCAACGACCCCACCCCCCAGCGCCCGGAAGGAGGCCGCCTGCTCGACGCCCCCCTGCTGGTGCTCGACTTACCTGCCTTGCTGACCCAGCTCCGGCAGGAGCCAACCTACCAGACCAGCGACCGAAACTCACAGACCGTTTTCAAAACCGACACCCTGCGCATTGTGCTGCTGGCCCTGCACGCGGGGGCGGAGCTGAAAACGCACACCGCGCCCGGCACCATCAGCGTGCAGGTGCTGGCCGGGCAGCTTACGTTCCACACGGCCGGGCAGACGGCAGCACTAGGCCAGGGCCAGCTGCTGACGCTGCACGCCGGCATTCCGCACAGCGTGCGGGCCGTCAGCGAGGCGGCGTTCC
>JAYSZD010000095.1:0-5475 GCA_043738185.1 Hymenobacter sp.
GCCCGCTCGGCCCGGCCCCGCAAAACGGCCGCCGCCAAGCCCGTCCGCCCGGCCCCGGCTGCGCCAGAACCCACGCACTCCGGAGCCACGGCTACCGACAACCAGCCAACGGCCGCCGCGGGCTCGCCAGTAGCGGCACCCGCCGACCGGCTCGACCAGATTTTTGACGGCCTCAAACAGAAGTCAACGGCCAAGCAAGCCATTTTTCGCAACACTCAGGCGGCGTTCGACTGCCTGCGGCTGGTATCGCAGGAGCTGGTGCTGGAGCTTACGCGCCGGCTCACGCCCCTCGATTCGAGTGTGGTGATTGAGTACCGGCCCATCAACGACATGGAGTACCACATTCGGTTTTCGGGCGATTTGCTCATTTTTGTTATGCACTCCAACATCGTCACGTTTCCCGACGATTACGGCCCCATGCCCAGCAAATACGTGGAAGCGGATTTTCGTCGTCGCTTTTTCGGGCACATCATGGCCTACAACTTCATGGCCGACAGCATTAAATACCAGCGCCTGAACGACCCCGGCTACCTCGTGGGCCGCCTGCTCGTCAACATCGAAAACCATTATTACCTCGAAGGCGTGCAGCAGCTGGAGCTGCCCAACAACGACATGAGCGACAACAAAATCGGGGCCGACGCCATGCGGCTGTTCGTGGAAAGCGCCATGATTGCTGCCGTCAACAACGACCTCATCGCACCACCGCTGCCCGAAATCCAGAAAATCAGCGTCAAGCAGAAACTGGAGAACCAGCAGGTGAGCCGGGGCAGTAAGGTGGGCTTCAGCTTCTCGGCGCAGCAGGGTATCTGAACCGCGGATTTATCGGATTCGTCGGATTTGCCGGATTTTGTGGCTGAGTTGTTCGGGAGACAGTCCGACCACTAATCAGTATGAATGAACCCACAATAAAAAAGGCCGCGAAAGCGGCCTTTTTTATTGTGTCATAATGACGCCCACAAAATCCGGCAAATCCGACAAATCCTATAAATCCGCGGTTCAGGCACCGTACCCCACCTTCTGGCGCACCTTGGCCAGTACGCTAGCTCCGTATTCCTGGGCCCGGCGGGCACCAATGGCCAGCTTGGCATCCAGCTCGGGCAGGTTGTGGAGGTAGAAGTTGAACTGCTCGCGCTCCGTGGCAAAGCGGCGCAAAATCAACTCGAACAGCTCCTTTTTGGCGTGGCCGTAGCCGTAGCCGCCGGCCTCGTAGCTGGCGCGCATGGTGGCCGTTTCGGCGGCCGTGGCCAGCAGCGAATACAGCTTGAACGTAATATCGGTTTTGGGATTCTTGGGGGCCTCCAGCGGCGTGCTGTCCGAAACAATGCCCTTGATGGTTTTAAGCAGCTCCTTTTCGGGAGCAAACACGTCGATGGTGTTGCCGTAGCTTTTGCTCATCTTAGCGCCATCGGTGCCGGGAATGGTCATCAGCTCAGCATCAACGCGGGCCTGGGGCAGCACCAGCGTATCGCCGTAGCGCGCGTTGAAGGCGCTGGCAATGTCGCGGGCTATTTCCAGGTGCTGAACCTGGTCTTTGCCCACGGGCACGATTTCGGCGTCGTAGAGCAGAATATCCGCCGCCATGAGCACGGGGTACGTGAAGAGCCCGGCATTCACGTCCGACAGCTTGTCGGATTTGTCCTTGAACGAGTGCGCGTTGGCCAGCATCGGGTAGGGCGTGAAGCAGCTTAGGTACCAGGTCAGCTCGGTTACCTGCGGCACGTCTGACTGTCGGTAAAACAGGTTTTTTTCAGTGTCGAAACCGCAGGCCAGCCAGGCAGCAGCCACCGCGTACGTATTGGCGCGGAGTACTTCGGGCTCACGTACGGTGGTAAGCGAGTGCAAATCAGCGATGAAATACAGCGAGTCGTTGGCCGGGCTTTTCGACAGCTCGATGGCCGGAAGGATGGCGCCGAGCAAATTGCCCAAGTGCGGGCGGCCCGTGCTTTGGATGCCGGTAAGGATGCGGGACATAGTGTGAAGCTGCTAGCTAATAGCGGTTAGCCGCTAGCTTTTTTGTGAACACGAAGAAGAATAGGGAGACTGCGAAACTGAAGAAGTCAGCCGCTACAAATTTAGACGCTTAAATCCGCCGCTGCTTCCTGCTGCAACTCGACCATTTTTCCCTTTCCCAAATACCGGTCGATGAGGTGATGGGCCAAATAAATTACCGGCGTTAGTAGAATAGCCATCGCAAATTTATACCAGTAGTTGGTGTTGGCCACGCTCAGAACTTGGTCCATCGTCCAGTTGCCAAAAACATAAAAGGCCACAAACAGCACCACGAAAGAATCAACGAGCTGCGAAACAAGCGTGGAGCCCGTGGCGCGCAGCCACACGTACCGGCCTCCGGTAGCTTTGCGAATGGCCGCGAAAATGGTGGCATCGAGCACCTGGCCCACCCCAAAAGCGATGATGGAACCGGTGATGATGCCCAGGCCCTGCCGGAAAATGCTCCGGTAAGCGAAGTCGATGTTGAACGGCCGCCCCTGGTCGTCGGTCTTGTTCACATCCAGCCAGAAATCAGCCGGCGGTAGATTGGTGGTGAGGTAAATAACCCCGAAAGCAAACAGGATGAGCGCCACCGTGAGGTAGCTGATGCGCAGCACCCCGGCCTTTCCAAAATACTCGTTGATGATGTCAGTGGTCACAAATACCACCGGCCAGATGAGCACGCCGGCCGTGAGGTTGCCGGGCAGGCCCATAAGCTTATCGGCCGAGAAAATCTTCACCCCGATTATCTCCGCCAGCAGCGCATTCACAATAAAAATGCCGCTGAGTACGAGGTAAAGCTGCTGCTTTTTATGGGCGTAAGAAGTCATCAATCAGTTGAAAAGTAAGAACGCGGCTTGGCGCGTTCGGCGCTTGACGGGTCCAGCGTTTTATTGGGCCTGGCGCCTGACGAATTTTGGTGTTTCGTCGCGGGTAGCATTTCATAGGAATGTGCCCCAGGGACGCAGAACCTGTCGGACGCAGAACGCGCCAGGGCGCGTTCCTACAGCCAATGCACTGGCGAACGTTTTACAGCGTCACCACCAAGCCCTCGGTAGCGAGGGAGGTTTCGGCAAATACGGCGTGGGCCTCGTGCAGCAGGGGCTCCAGTTTCTTGTAGCGGCTGGAGAAGTGACCCAGCAGCAGGTGCTTCACGCCCGCGTCGCGGGCCAGCTGCGCGGCCTGGCGGGCAGTGCTGTGATGGGTTTGGGCGGCCCGCTCCCGCATCTCGTCCAGAAAAGTAGCCTCGTGGTAGAGCAGGTCGGCCCCGCGGATGAGGTCGGCGAGGGCGGGCGTATAAAGCGTGTCGGAGAAAAAAGCGTAGCGGCGCGGGGTAGGGGCGGGGCCCGCCACGTCGGCGTGGCGCAGGCCGGGCTGCTGGTCGTCGGCGGGCAGGTCCTGGCCCTGCGCCAGGCGCGCCAGCTGCTCGGGGCGGAGACCGGCGGGCAGTTTTTCCTTCAGCAGGTTGGCGCGGCGCGGCTTTTCGGCAAACAGGTAGCCGGCGCACGGAATGCGGTGGCGCATGGGCAAGGACGATACGGTGAGGTGCTCGTCTTCGTATACCACGGCGTGGATTTCGGTATTTACCGTTGTAAATTCCATCGCAAAGCCCAGCTGCATGTTGGAAACCCGCGCCTGCGTGGTGAGCACCTCGTCGAGCCCGGCCGGCCCCAGAATCTGCAGTGGCTGGGTGCGCCCCTGCAAGTGCATGGTGCCCAGCAAGCCAAAGAGGCCAAAGTAATGGTCGCCGTGCAGGTGCGAGATGAAGATGGCCCGCAGGTGATGCGGGCGCACCCGGTACTCCAGCATTTGCCACTGGGTCCCTTCGCCGCAGTCAATCAGATAATTGTGGGCGTCCACCGTGAGCACCTGCGCCGTAGGATGGCGGCCAATGGTTGGAGTGGCCGAGGCCGAACCCAAAATCTTCAACTCAAAAGTCACGGGCTAAGCTGATGGCTAGTAGCTATCATCGGGTAGCTGTTAGCTTGTTAGGATGGGAGAAAATCCCGATTGGGACGAAAAAAAAGAAAATTGGCTGCCAGCTGCCGCACTCCCGAAAGAAGGCTAACAGCTAACAGCCAATGGCTAATAGCCTGAAAAAAGCTACTCCTTGTCCGTCAGGTCGCGCTCGATGGTGTGCAGAAACACGCGGTCAATGCCTTCCTCTACCGTGGGTAGAATGTGCAGCACCGATTCCAGCTTGCTGATGGTGATGAGTTTGAGCACGTGGTCCTGCAGGCCAGTGAGTACCAGCAGGCCGCCGGTAGAATTGCACAGGCGGTTGGCAATCAGAATGGAGCTAAGACCCGAAGAATCCGTGTACTTAACGTTGGTAAGGTCGAGAATCAGGTTGTTAATGCCTTCGGCGTTAAGCTTCACGAATTCCGACTTGAGGTCGGGCGCAACAGTGGTGTCGAGCTTCTTTTCCTCAATGGTAATGATGGTGTAGCTTTCTTTTTTATCAATCGTGTACTTCATACAACGTAGGCAAGGAGGGTAAGAGAACGGCGAAGGTAAAGGAAAAAACCAAAATCCGGAGCAAGTTGGCTAATGTTTTGCGCCGGGCCGCCGGGCGGGCGCGGGCGGCCCCGCAAACGTTAGCGAGGCCCAGGTGGACTGCCAGTCGGCGCGGTCGTGTAGGTTGGCCGGGGCCGCCGTCATGCTCACCGTGCCCAGCAGGTACGGGCCCGGCCCCGATAGTCGTAACAGCACACGGCCGCTTTGGTTGGACCGAACCGTGAAATGGGTGGTGGGCAGGCCGCCGGGCTGGCGCTGCCATATCTGCACGGCCGCGCCTCGCACCGGCCTGCCCGCCTGCAACACCCGCACCGTGAGGGCTTTGTCGGCCACCAAGCGATACGGATTTTGTTCCGGCACCAACTCCAGTGGCAGCCCGTATACCTTGCGGCAGGCGCTGTCGGTGGCGGGCGAAGTGGCGGCGGCCTCGCCCACCTGCACCAGGGCTTTGGCGCAGCGGCGGTAGACTTCGCGGCCGGGCGTGGCCTGCTGGTCCCGCTCCTGGCGTAGCCTCAGGGCGTAGTCCAGGCCTTCTTCGCGCAGGTAGGCGGTGAACTGCTCGCCGGGCAGCTCAATAAAGGAATTGGTGCTTTGCAGCAGCAGCACGTGGGTGCCGGGCTGGGCAAAGGGGAAGGCCGTGCGGAAGGTGTCGGTGGCGGTGGCGTGTACCGGCGTGAGGTCGGTGCTATCGTCGGGGATGGGGCCGTAGCGCACCAGACGCATAACCTTCGCGGCTTTATTGGTCCAGGGTTCGCCCTTAAAATTTTCGCCCACCAGCGGCCGGACGTTCATGGTCTGGCCCGGTTGCAGCCGGAACCGCGAGGCTTCCAGCCAGCACTCGTGGGCCACCGCCGTGAGGCCAATTACCACCAATCCCGCGACGAAAACAACTCTTTTCATGGTTTGCTATACAATGTCCGGCAGGGTATCAGGTGGCAGGACTACGGCTTGCGACGTGCAGAAAAGGCT
>JAYSZD010000096.1:0-2224 GCA_043738185.1 Hymenobacter sp.
GCCCGCTTCATCCTTTTTGAAGCGGGCTTTTTTGGTGTTTAAATGTTTTCACAGCGAAGCTAAAATCGAACAGCCTCATCGGAACAGGGCCGCAAAGCGGTGAAGCGAAAGTTTTTTTCGACGTACCGTTAAGCAGCATCAGGGGTCGAAGGCGGCCCCGCTAACTCATTGCGCTATTGGTGGCTGGCCCGGCCGGGCGTAGCCGAAGCGCACGGGTTGCCGCACCTCGTGGTAGCCGTCGAGGCCGGAGATGCAGGCGTTGCCCAGCGCCACGAGGTCCAGCGTACCATCGTCGCGCAGGCCGGCTTCGGGCAGGTACACGTGTTCCACGGTGCCCACCAGCAGCACGGTGCCATTGGAAATCGACAGCTCTTCGCGCAGCCGCAGCCCGATGCCAAGCGGACTTTCGGCGACGTAGGGCGCCGGAAAATCGTCGCGGTAAACGGCCGTGAAACCGCATTCGTCAAACTCCGACAGCTCGGCCCCAAAATCGGCGGAGGTGTAGTGGGCCTGAGCGGCCAGGGCCACCGGTATGTGGTTGAGGGTGTAGCAGCCGCTGCTTTTCAGGTTTTGGTAGGTGTGACGGGGCACGGTGGTGGGCCGCGTCACGATGCCGAGCAGGGGCGGGTCGGAACCCAGGTGCAGGGCCGAGCTGAAGACCGCCAGATTGGTGGCGCCGTTGGGGGCCGCGGTGCCGATAAGATTGGCGGGTTTGAAGCCCGGCAGGCCATTGACCAGGTTCAGGCGGTAAATCCGCTCAAATGCCTTAATGTCGGCGGCGGTGATGTGGCGCATAGGGGAAGTTGAACTGGCGAAGGTGGCGCGGCAATTACTCGCAAGCGCCCCAAAATGTTCAGCGGCCGGGCGTCTCGGGTGCCGGGGCGGTGCCGTGGGCCAGGTGCGTGGGCGGCCCGGCCGGCACCTTGGAAAAATTTTCACTGGAAGCCGTCTGGGGGCGAAGCGTAAGGGCCAGCAGCCAAAAGAAAATTACTGCCAGCAAATGACGGTCAAGGCCAAAAAACGATTTATTTTTCATCAAAAGGATTAGCGTTCAAGCTTAAAGCCGGGTTCGGGGGCGGGGCGGGCCGTGCGGTTGGCCACATTCCAGCCGGTAAGGTATATCCAATTGGTCATGCGCGCAAGCTTGGCGTAATCGATGCGGGCCGGCTCGTCGCGGGGCGTGTGGTAGTCGGGGTGCAGCAGCGAGGTGTACATCACGGCCGGAATGCCCAAACGGGCGTAGGGCAGGTGGTCGGAGCGGAAGTACCAGCCCTCGGGATGAGTGGCTTTGTCCCACTCAGTGTCCAGCTTGAAGCGGGGGCCGGCCTGGTTGGCGGCCAGGGCCGTGGCCACGAGGTCGGCGGAGTTGCGGTGCGGGGCAATGGAGCCCAGCAGGGCGGCGCTGTCGGGGGCGTTGCGGCCCATCATCTCGGCGTTCAGCACGGCCACGATAGACGCCAGCGGCACCGTGGGGTGGGCCGAATAGTAGCGCGAGCCCAGCAGGCCGCGCTCCTCGGCCCCGTGGTACACGAACAGGGCCGAGCGCCGGGCCGGCTGCTGCTTAAAGGCGCGCATGATGGCCAGCAGCGCCGCGCAGCCGGTGGCGTTGTCGTCGGCACCGTTGTAGATGGAGTCGCCGGCCACGGCCGCCCGCACGCCGTCGTGGTCCTGATGGGTGCTGAATAGCACGTTCTCCTTTTTGAGCTGCGCGTCGGTGCCGGGCATTCTGGCCACGATGTTCACCGACGGATAGAGAAAGCTTTCCACTCTCAAATCGGCTCTGAGCTGCTGACCGGGCTGCTGCGCCCAGTTCAGCGCCGTGGCCGGCAGCCATAGCACCGGCGGCTGGGCCACTACTTTCAGGCTGGTATCGTTGGGCAAGCCAAAGCGGCCCCGCTCGTAAATATGGCTCCAATGGTCGTAGATGGCCTGCGCTGGGGCATCCGAGATGAATACCACCGCCACCGCGCCCGCCTTAAACAGTTCGGCCGACTGGCTGCTGAACTTGCCAAACAAGTAGCGCCGGTAGCTGATGCCATCTGTGGGCGCGCCCGAAATCTGGACCGCCACGGCCTTACCCTTAAGGTCCGCTTTCCCGATTTCGGCCGGGCTGCCGGTGCCCACAAACACTAGGGCGTGAGGACAATAAGAAATCAGCTATTCATCTAAGCCAATCAAGTGCTGCCCCGATATGCCAGAACGCGAGGAAGGAAACGACGGTTTT